>DATDLS010000573.1:0-10906 GCA_036519195.1 Occallatibacter sp.
GGGCGGCGGCCCGGCGGCTCCGGTGAACTCCGGGAAGGCATCCATGAGTCCGGCGTGAAAGGCTTCCTGTTCGGGTGTGTAGTCGTGGTCCTGATCCGCGGTAGCGGCTTGGGAACGATCGAGGCGGAACGGATTCATCGCGCCTTTGCCGTTGCCGGCATTCAGAGAGTTGGGGTTGTGCTCGAGCAGCGCGTCCGTGTATCCATTGACCGACGGGGTTCCGGGCGCGGCGATAAACCGCGGCTCACCAGGGGGATTGGTTGCATTGGGGTAGGTGCCGAAGTAATGGTCGAACGAGACGTTTTCTTCATAAATTACCACGATGTGTTTGATGGGCGTTGCGGTATCGGAACCACCCTGAAACCCTGTCGCGAATGCGGCATTCGGGAGCGCGCTCGCGCTGAGGGCGGCAATCACTGAACATGCGATGAACCTTTGCACGTAATCCTCCTAAGTCGCCATGGGAGTGGCGGCACTCCGAAGTTATATCGCCCGAAAATGAACGGGACGTTAAAGCGCGATGACCTGGGGGCAAATTTTTGCCCGTTACCCTAGTCCCCGCCCAGGGTACGCGATCGAGACCGGGCAACGCCCAAACAGTCCGGGCCAGAGCGCTGCAAACTGCGGCCTGGAAGGGGGTCCACACCGAGGTTCCCCCCGGGTGTTTTCCCCCGGGATCGGCTTGCCCCGCACGGATAATAGAAACTGCTCTGGGACTCTTGCCCCGCCCCTTTGGCTTGCTCGCGGCAGAATTCCGGGCGGCATTGAGCGGGAGCACAAAAGCCATGAAGCCAGTTTCGATTGTCCTTTCGCCCACGCGAAACCGCCCGCTGAACGTGTTTCTCGGGCTGCTGCTGTTGCTGGTCTCGCTGCTGCTTCTGCTGGCGATCGCCACCTGGCACGCCTCCGACCCCTCGTTGAACACCTCTACAGGCGAGATGGGTCTGCATGCGGTCAATAATTGGGTGGGCGTGTTTGGCGCATGGCTCAGCGATCTGCTCCTGCAGTCGATTGGCATTTCCGCGTTCCTGATTCCGCTGTGGCTGGGGGGGCTGGGCTGGACCTGGATGCACTCACGACCAAGCGGCTCACCCTGGCTGCGCTGGACGGGAACGCTGCTGGGCCTGATTTTTTTGCCGGCGGCGCTCGGACTCGTGCCTTGGCACTGGCGCTGGCTGCACCTGCTGCCTATTGAGGGAGTGATCGGGAGCATCGTCTCTGCCTTCCTGGTGAGCTACATCAATATTCAGGGGGCGTGGCTGGTTGCAGGGATCCTTGCCGCTACCGGACTCTACTTCGCTTCCGCCGTAAGCTTCTGGGCGCTAAAGGAAGGGATCGAAGAACGCTGGATCCACGTGGTCGCGTTCCATGATCGCTGGCGCAACTGGCGGGAAGCGCGCGCCGAACAGAGGGCCGATCGGGATTCCGAACGGCGGGGGGTCGACGAAGAGAATCAGGCCGATCATCGCCCCAGGCGACTGAGTACCCTGTTTCGCCGCAACCAAGCACCGGGCCAGCATGCCGAGCAGGGTTCGCCCGAAGACATTCCTGCGTTTCAGCGCGCCGCGAGGACTGCGGCAGAAGACCAAGAGCCCGTCTCTGCGCGCAAGCCAAGCATCTGGGAGCGCTCTGCCGCCGGACCGCATGCCCCCGAGGCTGTGCCGGTGAAGCCGCATACCCCGGTGACGGACCCATCGGCCCATGCGCGTTCCGAAGGCGTTGAAGCTGCCAGCGCAGCTTCCCAGATGCAGAACCAAGCGCTGCCTGTGTCGCGGCACACCGAGCTTGAACCGCCGCCGGCTCGGCGGGTCCCTGAACCGATCGCCATTCATGGCCGCGCGGATGCTGAAGTGCACACTGCAACCGTGCGCACCGTAACCGTCGCGCCAAAATCAGTGAGCGGATTCAAGCTGCCGCCGAGCACGCTGCTGCACACCGGCGACGCGCCCCAGGCGGTTCGCGAAGATCTGCTGCGCGAAGAAGCGCGCACGCTTGTGGAGAAATGCGGCGAGTTCGATGTGCGCGGACAGGTGGTGCAGATCAATACCGGCCCCATGGTCACCACCTATGAATTCAAGCCTGAGGCGGGCGTGAAGTATTCGCGCGTGACCGGCCTGGCCGATGATCTGTGCCTGGCCATGCGCGCGGAGAGCATTCTGATTGAGCGCATGCCGGGCAAGTCGACCGTCGGCATTCAGGTTCCGAATCACGACCGGGAAACGATTCATCTGCGCGACGTGCTGGAGTCGGAGGTGTTTCAGCGCGCCAAGGGGCGGCTTACGATCGCCATGGGCAAAGACATCAACGGGCGCATTGTTCCTGCCGACCTGGCGACGATGCCTCACCTGCTGATTGCCGGCTCGACCGGATCGGGCAAATCGGTGGCCATCAATGCGATGATCATGAGCCTGCTGTTCCGCACTACGCCGGCGCAGGTGAGGTTGATCCTGGTGGATCCGAAGCGCGTGGAACTGGGCATGTACGAAGGGATTCCGCACCTGCTCACGCCGATCATCACCGAACCGAAGCTGGCCGCAAATGCCTTGCGCAATGCGGTTCGCGAGATGGAGCGGCGCTTGAAGCTGCTGGCCTCGCGCAGCGTGCGCAACATTGACCAGTACAACAAGCTGTTTGATGGGTCGATGCCCTCGCTGTTTGAGGAAGAAGAAAACAACGAGCCGCTGCCGTTCATCGTGATTATCATCGATGAGCTGGCCGACCTGATGATGCTCGATCGGGCCAACGTGGAGGAATCGATTACGCGGCTGGCGCAGATGGCACGCGCAGTGGGCATTCACCTGGTGCTGGCAACGCAGCGGCCCTCAGTGGACGTAATTACCGGCCTGATCAAGGCCAATGTGCCGACGCGCATCAGTTTCCGGCTGGCGACCAAGGTTGACTCGCGCACGATTCTCGACACCAACGGCGCCGAGGCTCTGCTGGGGCGCGGCGATATGCTGTTTCTGCCGCCGGGAACGAGCCGGCTGATGCGCCTGCACGCGCCGTATGTGAGCGAAAAGGAAACGGCTGCGGTGGTTGCGTTCTGGAAAGATCAGGGACAGGCGGAATATGTCGAGGGCTTCCTGGAGGCTCCCAAGGAGGAGCGGGTGACCAGCGACGGCTCCAACGGCGACCCGGAAGAAAACGACACCATGTTCGATGATGCCGTCCGGCTGGTGTTTGAATTCGGCAAAGCCTCTACGTCGCTGCTGCAACGCAGACTCAGGATTGGCTACGGACGCGCGGCCCATCTGATCGACTTGATGGAGCGGGATGGATTGGTTGGACCGGCTGACGGATCTCGCCCGCGTGAGTTATTGAAAGCTCCGGGCTGGCTGCACGAAGTCCCCACGGCGATCGACTAACCGGGAGTCATGGGGCAACTCTTTGATCGCATCAGAATCGTCTCCCCGCCTTCGACGAAGGTCTGAGCCGGGGAGAAAGTGGCACGCTCAATTGCTTTGTGTTTTTTGTTCTCTAGAGTTGTTCACTTCCCGCTTCAATCGATCGACCGCTTGGGCATAGCTCAATATTTCAGAGTAGCAAACATGGCCAAGGCGGCGGCGGCCATAAATACAAAGGCGGCCCAGACAAACAGGTTGGACAGTGGGCCGCTTCGGTATTCGCCCATGATTTCCCTGTTGCGGGCAATCCGTGCGATGAGAAAAATCAGTGGGACGGCGATGACGCCGTTGATGACTGCGGTGACCACCAGCGCCTGCATGGGGTTGATGCCGATGAAGTTGATCATCAGGCCGATCAGCGTGGCAACGGTAATGACACCGTAGAATCCATGGGCGCGTTTGAGCTTGAGGTTCAGGCCTGCGTTCCAGTGAAGCGCTTCGGAAAGCGCGTAGGAAGCGGATCCGGAGAACACCGGAACGGCCAGAAATCCCAGACCGATGATGCCGACGGCAAAGATCAGCTCGGCGAAAAATCCGGAGTGGGGAAAGGTATGAACCAGTGGTTCGAGCGCCTTGGCGGCCTGTGCGGCGCTGGTGATATGGGTCACTCCATTGGCATGCAGTACGGTCGAGCCGACTACGATCACGCACCAAGCCGCAATTTGCGAAGATAACATGCCCAGGAAGTTATCCAGCCTTATCCGCTTCATGAACTGGCTGGTAAGTTTTGGAACACCGTTGTGGATCATGTGCCGGCTTTTCTCTTCCTCGACTTCGTCAGATGCCTCCCAGAAGAACATATACGGAGAGATTGTGGTGCCGATGACACCGGTAATGATGAAGAAGAAGCCAGCGCTGAACTCGATATGGGGAACAAAGGTCGCGTAGAAAATGACTCCCCATGGCTCATGCACCAGGAACACAGTGATGACATAGGAAAACAGGCTGACCGAAAGCCACTTGAGAATGCGGGCATAGGTTTTGTAGCTGGTGAATATTTCCAGAATGAGAATCGCCGCAGTGAAGAAGAGCACGAGCACCGTGAAGTTTACCGGAATGATGAGCGCGGCGGCCGCGCCCATGGCTCCCAGATCGGCGCCGAGATTGATCGTATTGGCTACGACGACCAGCACCAACATTGTATAGAGGACGCTTTTGCTGTAATGCTCCTTGACCACAGCGGCGATGCCTTTGCCAGTGACGGCGCCGATGCGCGCGCAGGCTTCCTGCACGGCGATGAGCATGGGCAGAATGAGCAGCGCCGTCCACAGCTGGCCGTAGCCGAACTGTGCGCCTGTCTGGGTGTAGGTAGCAATGCCGGACGGGTCGTCGTCCGCGGCCCCGGTGATGATACCGGGGCCAGCGACTTTCAACAGGTTCCTTGCCCGCATGCTGAATTTGGCCATCTGCTCGAGCAGCCCCGCCTGCCGACATTCGCCTTTGCCCGGTTTTTCGATTGGTCCGCTATTGAAAATGATCTATTTATGAGCGCCTGAACGATTAGATGCATCTATTACCCAGGGAGCCATTCGCCATGGAGAGATTCTATGCACGATGCCTGCTTGCCCTGTGCCTGACGGCCTGGCTCCCTTTGCGCTCGCAGCAGCCGCCGCAAGCTACCGAGTTGCCAGCCAATCCATTCTTCATCAAGAGTGCGTGGATCATTGGGGGAACAGGGCCATGGGACTACCTGACCATGGACCCGAAAGCGGAACGACTCTACATTGCGCATGGACCCGCGGTGCAGGTTGTGGATGTGAAGACGGGCACCGTGGCCGGCGAGATCGGCGGGCTCCATGAGGCGCACGCGATCGTGCTCGATGAGAGCGGGGAGTTCGGCTATATCAGCGATGGGCCGGCGAATGCGGTAAAGGTTTTCGATCGCCGCACATTCGAGATTGTGAGCACAATTGCGACCGGGCCTTCGCCCCGCGCCCTGGTTCTCGATGCCGAAAGCGGGCTGATGTTCGCGATCTGCACGGAGCCGATTGTAGAAGGCCAGCAGCCCGCGACCGATCCCTCGCAGCGCCCCGCACAGCAGAACGCGGCACGGCCAGCAACACCCCGTGAGATCAAGACTTCGATTTCGGTGATCGATGTGGCGGCGCGGCGGAGGCTGGGCCAGATTCTCATGCCGGGCAAGCTGGGGTTTGCGCAGTCGGACGGCAACGGGCAGATCTTTGCCCTGCTGGTAGACCGGGACCAGGTGGCGCGGCTGGATGCATCGGCGATTGCGGCACTGCTCCGTCGGCAGCCCGAGCTCGCGCCTTCCAGTCTTCTGCCGGCGAACGATGGAGTCAGGTCGTCAACGGGATCGGGCACGCAAAACGCCGCCGGGCAAGAGCCTGCCGCAACGATTCTTGATTGGAGTCATGAGCGGCAGCAGAGTGCCGCGGCGCAGGATGCGATGCGCTTTTTCCCGCTCGGATCGGCCTGCCATGATCCGCTCAGCCTGGCTGTAGATGGGGTGCACGAGCGGATTTTTGCGGCGTGTAACAACATGAAGTTGATGATACTCAATGCCGGCTCCGGTGAGGTGGTGACCTCGCTGGCCATTGGTCCCGGCGCGGATGCGGTCGGCTTTGACGCCGGGCGCGGCCTGATCTACACCGCGAATGGAGACGCGCAGGGGACGCTGACCATTATTCATCAAGACGTGACGGATACGTATGCGGAGATTCAGAACCTGGCCACGCGGCAACGGGCACGTACGCTGGCCGTCGATCCGGAAACGGGGCTCGTGTACCTGGTGACGGATTCTATGGGAGTGGATCTCGCGCACCGGGGAGGGATCGGCGGGCTGCGATCGGCGCCTGTCTCAGGCAGCTTCCAGGTGCTTGTGATCGGGCCCTGAAGACCGGCGCAGGCCGCTGCTCATCACTGATCGGATTCCCGTGCTTCAATTTATGTCTGTCTCAGGCGGTTGAGTGGCAAACTGATTCTATGCTTGACTTCATTACACCCCACGAATTGCCGACAGTACTGCTGATCGATGACGACATGGTGAGCCGCGAGGTGATGGCCACGGTGTTGACGATGAGCGGCTATCCGGTGCATACGGCCGCCGACGGCGCGCTGGCCTTGGCGATGCTGGCCGCAAAGCAGTGCCGGCCTGAGGTCATTTTGCTGGACGCACAGCTGCCGGGCGTGAGCGGAGTGAAGCTGATCAAGCGGCTGCGTGTGCACAGCAAGGCACGGCTGTATATCATCAGCGGGAGCGACCCGACCGACGAAGTGCGGGCTGCGGCAGACGGATTTCTGCTAAAGCCCTTTCCGCCCGAATCGCTGACGAGGCTCATTGAGCAGCAGGAGTCCGGGCCGCGATCGGCCGTTGCGGGCCTGGACCCGGCAGAGACGGTGGTGGATGCGGGTACGCTGGCGCAACTGCGCGAGATGATGCCGGAGGCTGCGGTGCGACAGATCTTTGAGGCCATCCTGACCGACTTGGGCAAGCGCATCGCCATGCTGGAAGCGGCCATTGCCAAGCCGGACTGGGTGGAGGCGCGACGTATTGGCCACGCGATTAAAGGCGGTGGCTCAATGGCGGGCGCGGTACAGGTGTCGCGGCTTGGCGAGCTGATCGAATCCGGCGGCCTGGAGCCGGTGCAGGCCGCATTCGGAGTTAACCATTCAGATAACAGCTCCATTATCCTGACCGATTTGCGAGCCGCCGCTGTAAACCTGCAGCGTATTCTGGATGCTGAATTGATAACATAAGCCAAGAAAGCGCTGGAGGTTAGCTGAATCCGTGGACAAGCCCATTCGCATAGTACTGGCCGACGATCATCCTGTAGTCCGCATCGGCGTGCGCAACATGCTCTCCGAACAAGACGGCTTCGAAGTGGTCGGCGAAGCGACCGACGGCGACGAGGCGATTACCCAAACGCTGGAACTGGAGCCGGACATTCTGCTGCTCGACCTGCAAATGCCTCGACTGCCGGGTCTGGAAGCGATGCGCGCCATTATGAATGGCACGCCGACCGTAAAGATTCTTCTGCTCACTTCCACCATTACCACGCAGCAGATTATTGAAGCGCTGCACATTGGCGCGCGGGGCATCGTGCTGAAAGACGCCTTGGCCAGCCATTTGCAGACTTCGATTCGCACCGTCTACGGCGGCGACTATTGGATTGGCGGCAAGCGCGTCGTGAACCTGGTGTCCGCACTCCATGACCTGATGCAACAGGCAGTCGTGCCGCAGCGCAAGACCTACGGGCTGACGCCGCGCGAGCTGGAGGTTGTCGGCTGCATCGTCGAAGGCTGCTCGAACCGCGATATCGCCAAGCAGTTCACGCTGAGCGAAGAAACCGTGAAGCGGCACTTGTCGAACATCTTTGACAAGACAGGCGTTTCAACGCGCCTGGAACTGGCGCTGTTTGCCATTGCGCATCACCTTGTTGAACCGCAGTAGGCTGAGCCAGAGCAGCGACGAGCCGATAGCGAATCGTTCCTGATTCGAAACAGCCCCGCTGACTGACCTTGGCCCGGCTGATTCTGTGATCCGCACATTCACATTCGGCACAATTGATCCCGGGTGGGCCCGCTGAAGAACGGGGCCTTGCCCGGCTCGTCCTGCTCGCGTAGGCTTGACGTCCATTGGGTTTTCTCTGCAGACGGGGACGGCGGGGTGAGTGATCGGAGCCAATCCGAACGGCTTGGGGCGGGCGCTTTCAGGCTGGAGACGGTCTGGCAGGATCTTCGTTACGCGGCCCGGCAGCTGCGGCGGAACCCGGGATTTGCGCTCACAGCAATTCTGACACTGTCGTTGGGAATTGGCGCAAGCACTGCGGTTTTCAGCGTTGCCTACGGGGTGCTGATCAATCCGTTTCCCTACAAGGACGTCGATGGGCTGGCAACGCCGAAGCTTTGCTCTCCGGAACTTGGGGGATGCGGCTGGCGGGGATATACGCCGGCGCAATTTAACGAGATTGTACAGCAGACCGATATTTTCAACGGCGTCACCGCATCGACGATCAGCAACGTGGTGATCACCGGAGGCGCGGAACCTGAGCGGTTGCGCGGCAATTACATTACCCCGAATACATTTGATGTGCTGGGCGTGCAGCCGGTGATCGGACGCAGCTCGCGCCGGGACGATGTGCTGCCGAATCACGAGCCGGTGGCGCTCCTGAGCTATCGCTACTGGGAGGCGCACTATGGGGGCAGCGCTTCGATTCTGGGCCAGACGTTGCATGTGACTGGGCATCCGCGCACGATTGTCGGCGTGATGCCGCCCCGCTTTTTGTGGCGTGGCGGCGATGTTTATCTGCCCATCCAGATGAGGAGTGAATCCGCGGTGGAGGGGCAAAGATATTTCGCGCTGCTGGGACGGCTGAAGCCGGGCGTCACCGAGGCCCAGGCGACCTCGGAGTTGAAGCCGATCTTCCAGGATTTTTCGCAGACGGCGCCGCGCATTTTTCCCCAGACTCTCCGTGTGGGGATCCTGACGTTTAGCCAGATGTTCAAGTCGAACCTGGCCGGCACGCTCGACTTGCTGCTGGGCGTGGCGGCGGGACTGCCGCTGGCGTTGATTGCCGGGCGATTCGCAGAGGGCGAGCTGGTCGAAACGTCCCAGCATGACCCGCTGGCCTTGATGGCGGCCATCTGCATTTTACCGCTGATGGCGGTGGCGGGAACGTATTTGCCGGCGCGGCGTGCGGCGCATATCAATCCGGTGCCGGCGTTGCGCTCGGACTATTGATGCGGGGGCGAAGGGGAGAGGGAAGCATGAAGGTTGCGTTTCTGGGACTGGGCAAGATGGGCGCAGTCATGGCGGGGCGCCTGCTGGACGCCGGCCATCCGCTGGCCGTGTGGAACCGCACGCCGGAGCGGGCTCGTTCTCTGGTGGCTGCCGGAGCCTCGCTGGCTGTCACTGCTGCTGATGCTGCGCGCGATGCAGACGCGGTGCTGACCATGCTGTTCGACGATGCGGCGTATGAGCAAGTGTTCTTGGGCGCGGGTGGGGATTGGTCTCGGGGCGCGCTGGCTGCGTTCAAGCCAGGCGCAGTGCACATTGCGCTCTCGACGATCAGCGTTGCGCTCTCTGAACGCCTGACGGCAGAGCACGCGCGGCGCGGACAACGGTTTGTGGCTGCGCCGGTGTTCGGACGGCCCAATGTTGCGGCAGCAGGGCGGCTCTGGATCGTGGTTGCGGGGGCCGAAGAAGCTGTAGCCCTGGCGCGTCCGCTGCTGGCGCCGATGTCGCGCGGGGTTTCGGTGATTGGCACCGAGCCGAGCCAGGCGCATGCGCTGAAGCTGGGCGGAAATTTCCTGATCAGCGCCATGATTCATTCGCTCGGTGAAGCATTTGTTTACGCGAAAGGACAGGGCATCGAGGCGGCGGTTTTTCTCGACACCGTCAACAGCGCGCTGTTTCAGTCGCCGTTCTACGCCGCCTACGGGAAGGTGATGCTCGATCCGCCGAGCGAGCCGGGGGCAACGATGGACCTGGGCGCGAAAGACTTGCGGCTGCTGCGCGAAGCCGCCGCCGGACGCGGCACGACGCTGAGCCTGGCCGACAACCTGACGAATGTTTTTGAGGAGGCTCAACAGTCGGGATTGGGCGCAGAGGACTGGGCCGTGGGCCAGTATCGCATGGCCGAGCGGCGCGGCATGACAAGCGCGTGATCAGGAGGGCGCGCCTCAACGCCGCGCCTGCCTGGCGCCGCCCTTGAATTTCACACTAAGATAGAGCCATGAGCCTGAAGGGAAAAATTGTCTTCATTACCGGGGCCAGCGCGGGAATTGGCGCGGCTACAGCATTGGCTTTTGCCGCCGAAGGAGCGAAGCTGTTGCTGGCGGCGCGGCGGAGCGAGAAACTGGCCGAAGTGGCGCAGTTGGTGCTCGAGCGAGGCGCGGCCGCGGTTCACTCGTTTGAACTGGATGTCCGCCATCACAGCGCGGTTCAGGGCGCCATCGATAGCCTGCCGCCGGCGTGGGCAGCGATTGAAGTGCTGGTCAACAACGCCGGGCTCAGCCGTGGGCTGGAAAAGCTGTATGCGGGCAAGATTGACGACTGGGACCAGATGATCGACACAAACGTGAAGGGGCTGCTCTACGTTTCGCGCGCGGTGGTTCCGGGAATGGTGGCGCGGGGGCGCGGGCACATCGTCAATCTCGGCTCAACGGCAGCCGATATCACGTATCCCAACGGCGCAGTGTACTGCGCCAGCAAGGCAGCGGAGCGGGCCATCAACGACGGACTGCGCGAGGATTTGCTGGGGACCGCGGTGCGGGTGACGAGCATTGACCCCGGCATGGTGGAAACCGACTTCAGTCTGGTGCGCTTCCACGGCGACCAGGAGCGCGCCGCCAAGGTGTACCAGGGACTGACGCCGCTGACACCCGAAGACGTTGCCGATGCCATTGTGTGGGCTGCGGGAAGGCCAGCGCATGTGAACATTGCGCGCGTCAGCTTGACTTCGATCCACCAGGCCAACTCGCTCCTGTTTCATCGCGCGAGCTGACCCGACACAGGAGACGTCTCCCCAAGGGCAAGTTAT
>DATDLS010000574.1:0-19115 GCA_036519195.1 Occallatibacter sp.
GTATTGGAGCTGCAATCGCTGAGCATCTGGCAGCAGAAGGCGCTTCGGTCATCGTGAACTTCGCCAGCAGCAGGTCTGATGCGGATGAGGTCGTCGCTCGCATTGCCAAGAGCGGTGGAAAGGCGACTGCCGTTCAAGGCAATGTCTCTCAACCGGACGATATCAAACGTCAGTTTTCGGAAACGAAGAAGGCATACGGGAAACTCGATGTCCTTGGGAACAATGCCGGCGTCTATGAGTTTGCTCCGCTTGAGGCCATTACGCCGGAGCATATCCGAAAGCATTTTGATCTGAATTTTGCCGGTCTCTTGCTGACTACACAGAAAGCAGTCAAGCTGACGGGGCCAAACGGCGGTCGATCATCAATATTGGCTCCATCGTGGGGACGATGCCGGCGCCACAAGCATCCACCTACAGTGCGAGCAAAGCTGCTGTAGATGCAATTACTGTTTCACTCTCTCAAGAGCTCGGTTCACGCAAAATCCGGGTGAACTCCTTGAATCCGGGCATGGTCGAGGCCGACGGCTTACGTGCTTCGGGGCTCGATGAGGGGACGTTCCGAGAGCAACAGGAAAAGGAAACTCCCCTTGGCCGGATCGCCGAGCCGGACGATATTGCTCTGGCAGCCACGTTCCTTGCCAGTGACGATGCACGCTGGATCGCGGGGGCAGATCATCGTTGCAGCTGGCGGTAAAAGAATGTAGGCGTGGGTGAGCCTTGAAACTATAATTCACTGGATTTCTTGGTCTTCGTTCGTGCTAAATCGCCATAACTGGCCAATCCTGATGCCCGTGAGAACATAACTCAAACGGGATGCACACGTGTAAATCGCTTCGCCTTACATCAACGAGCAAGCAGGATTGGCCAGTTCTCCTAACCCAGACACTCATCGAGCGAATGTGGAGATTGGATAGGACCACGCAACAGTTGAACAGGCAGGGCGCTCGCGCTGATCATGACCCGATTCGTCGCTACCGGATGCCAATGAGCAGACCGGCGCTCATGCCGATCGATTGCTCGTGGCCGCCGGCAAAGCTATAGTCGTATGCGGGTTCAAGAAACCAGCCGAACCGGTGTCTACCGGTCGGCCAGAACATGAAGTCCCCTGCCAATTCGCCGGCAATGGAGTTGCTCGTCTTGCCCTTCGTTCTGAGATGAACCCATTCCGGGCCGACCCCGAGCATAAACTCCGACTTGCGGGATATGTCCCAGGGCTTTTTGAAGAGCAGGTCAGTGTCCCATTCCGTGGAATTTCGCGTGTAGAAAGGGGACACGCCTGCCTCCAGTTCGAGCCAGTTCTCAATAGGAGTTGTCTCCGCCGCAAGGTTCGGAGCGAACGTGGCTGCGCCGCCTGCGATATTCCAATTCGTGGCGGCCCCGATCTCGAGGATGGCGACAGGTTCCTTATCCCCGCTGGCTTGTGGTTGACTATCGGACTGTTTTTTGGCGGAGTCTTGCCCGGATGCGGGCAGACACAAGAATAGGAACAGACTTGCTGCAACGAACACACATGCACGCATAGGCGGTCTCCGGAGTACGTTGTGGAGTTCTTAGATCCGCCCGCGAAGGGCGGGAATCCGACAAGCTATGAGGAGAACAAGATGCGCGGTGGTCGAAACAGTGATGAACGGGGTGCCTGAACATCTGAAAGTTGCAAGGGCCAGACATGCGAAGACACCTTGTCCACCAGATCGATCGCAGTGGCGGTGATTGGGACCCCGTGAAAGATGCAGCACCAGCAAGCGCCGTTGCAGTCGTCCGGAGCATCAGGCAGTCCCTGATGGACAAGAAGCGGCGGCAAATGAGAAGCAAAAGAGTCCGGACCGTCGCATCGATCGCAATGCGGCGAGTGAACCATCAGGCAGAGCAACACCGCGCACAACAGCCATGTAATGCAGGCCCGTATTATGGCAGGGCAACCCATGCCGTTCAGGATAAATCCCAACCGGCTGGATCGCCAACGGGTGCATTTGATCTTCTTTTCGCGCATCCACCTGTTTTCTCAGACCCGGGTGACACTGACGAGCAGAAGCTGCGAGCGGTAACAAAGAGCAGCGGAAACAGGTCCGGAGCGTTCTCGAGCAGGTCGCTCGAGAACGCATTTGTCCGTTGGTTTTTCGGGGCAGCCAGATCCGGAAAGGACGGATTTCGACGTCTCCCTCTCGAGTGTCGGACGAAGAAACGGGGATTCTTGCCGATGCCGACGCAGCTGATCTGGTCGGCGAGGACGACGAGGAAGACAAGTTTCCTGATGGCAAAGTCTCTCGCCCGCGCCTCAAATTTGGCGTCCCGGAAGATCTTGTCCTGCAATTGGCAACCGATCTAAAAGTGCTGCTCAAGGAGCGAGGCCGTTCGGAAACGCGACAGCACAGTCCGGAATCGGTTGAAACCGGAAAGCCGAGTTCCCCTAGCCGTCTGATCTCTCTGATTGGGAGAGCCGTCCAGGGGCATCGACGGCTCGTGGCTTCCGAGCTCCGTTCGAACCCGCGCCACGGACCAGTGAGCCAGCAGCGCATCGTTGAGCTGACGCAGAAGGCGCGTGTGCGCCAGGTGGGCTCCAGGCGATGATTCAGACTCGCTGGCCGGTTTTCAGGTCGAGGGTGAACGGGGTTTCCTTGTCGGTGAGCATGTCCCAGCCCTGGCCGTCGAGTTCCTTGCCGCGGATGGCGGTGATGGTGAGGCCTTCATCGGAGAGTTTTTCCGATTGCCAGGCTCGGCCGTTGACACCCCAGGCGAGGAGGGCGCGATGGCCGGTGAAAAGGAGCAGGCCATGTTCGAGCAGCGGGCGAACCTCGAGGACGGGGCGGAAAGCGATCATGGTGAAACCGGTGGGGTCGGTGGTGTCGATCAGGTAGGAGTAGCCGCCGGACACAACGCAGATATCGACGGGATTGGGCGCGGACCAGAGACCTGTGGGGACCTCCGGGGCGAGGAAACCGAGAGCGCAGGTGGCCAGGAAGGGCTGGGTGTTTTGGTCCGGATGAATGAGGACTTCGAGGGCGCCCTGCTCCACTTCTTCGGCGTAAAGAGGGTAGCTGAGGTGCTGTTGGGGCAAGATGAGCGGACGGGATGGGAGGATTTCGGCTCGCCAGCGGTGAGGAAAGCTCAGGTCGATGATGTGATCTTTCACGGGAAGATCCGGTGGAGAGGGACCTGGATTGAGGGCTGAGCGTCGCCATGTCTGAGGAGCCAGGGGCGGGGCACGCGGCGGGTGTGATCGAAAGAGAGGGATGAGGCAGGGCAGGTTGGATTCCCGAGGCTCATGCGGAGGCCTTATAGTTGAGGACCCACTGCTTCTGCTCTTTGGTTTCGGGGACCTCACAGCCTCTTGCGGATTCGATGGCGGCGAGGGCGGCTTGGGGCTTCCAGCCAAGATGGATGAGGGTGCAGGCGGTGGTGAGCGGGGCGCGGCCGATGCTGCCCCAGCAATGGATGCCGATGCGGTGGCCATCGCGGAGGCGCTGTGCAAGGGCATCGACGAAGGCGCGGAAGGCGCGCGGATTGCCGGGGATCTGGTGATCGGGGACCGGATGGTGAAGAAAGTCCATGCCCAGGCGCTTGGCGGTCAAGGCTTCTTCCTTGAGCTCGAGCATATCGACTTGGTCGTCACTGAGCATGGAGACGAGCACGTCGATGCCGGCCCGGCGGAGCTTGAGCAGATCCGCGTACAGGGCGCGGCCGCCACGAGGGCAGAGGACGATGGCGAGAGGAATGGGTACCTGCTCTGCGGGCCCCCCGGTTTCGGATCCCAGGGCAACAGGCGCCATTTGGGCAGGCACCGGCTGCGCAGGAGGGCCCGGCGTCGAAGTATCCGCAACGATCCAGTAGACGCCGTTCACGCGTGGCTAGACTCCGAGGAACTGTTCAATGCGGTCGTGAATGGTGGGAATGGCGAGCCCCATGGAGGCGCCCTCTTCGATGAGGGGAATGATCTTGTCGAACTCGGGGCCGGAGTGCGAGCCGGTGAGGGCGATGCGAATGGGGTGGAAGAGCTCCTTGCCTTTGACGCCGGTGGCAGCCTTGATTTCGTTGATCCAGTGTTTGAAATCTTCCGAACTGATGGGACCTTTGTGGGCACGGACGCGGCTGGCGAACTCGGCGAGCACGGAGCGGGCGGAGTCGGCGGCGAGCACCGCTGCGTTTTCCGGATCGGCGTGGGCGGCGTCGGGATCGAAGCCGAAGATGAAGGCTGACTGGATGGGGAGCTGGTCGAGATGATCGACGGCAGGGAGAAACAGAGCGAGCAGGCTGGCGAACCAGGCCTTGCGCTCGGCGATCATTTCCCGCGAGGGCAGATCGAGATGGATGGGCGGGTCGAGGTGCTCAAGCTCGTAGATGGTCTCAGCGGTATAGAGTTCGGAGGCGGACCAGAGCGGGAAAACATCGGGCTGGTGGAGGCAGTACTGGCGCTCGGCGAGTTTGGCAATGCGCTCCGGATCGGCCTGCTTGATGTAGTGGCGATTGAGCCAGTTGAGCTTTTCAAAGTCGAAGATGGCGGGCGAAGGAGTTACGCGCTCCAGGGAGAAGATGGGCACCAGCTCATTCAGTGTAAAGGTTTCCGTCTTGCCGTCTTCGGCGCCCCAGCCGAGCAGAGCTAAATAGTTGGCCAGCGCTTCGGGCAGGTAACCCATCTGGCGGAAGGTGGAGATGGATGTGGCGCCATGGCGCTTGGAGAGGCGCTCACGATCTGCGCCGAGAATCGTGGACAGGTGGGCGAATTCGGGAACCGGCCAGCCGAAGGCTTCATAGATGGCAACCTGCTTGGGGGTGTTGGAGATGTGGTCGTCGCCGCGAATGACGTGAGTGATGCCCATGAGGGCGTCGTCGATGGTGACGACGTAGTTATAGACGGGGACGCCGCCGCCTTCGATTTTGGAAACACCCGCAGCGCCGCCGGCGGCGCTGCGGACGAGGACGAAATCGCTGACAGTGTCGGCGGCGAACTCGACCGGGCCGCGCACGATGTCGTGAAAGCGGAGGGGGTGGTTTTCAATGCGGAGGCGAACCGCGTAAGGCTTGCCTTCGGCGAGATTCTGGTTGACGGTGTGGGTGGAAAGCGAGCGGCAGCGGCCGGAGTAGACATGCGGCTGGCGCTGGGCCACGGCGAGGAGGCGCTCGGCCTCCAGCTCATCGGGAGTGCAGAAGCAGCGGTAGGCCTTGGATTCCGAGAGCAGGCGCTCGGTGTGCTGAGCGTAGATCGCAAGGCGCTCTGATTGCCGATAGGGCCCGAAGTTGCCGGTTTCGGGCTCGCCGGGCGCGCCGGGCCCTTCATCCCAGCGAATGCCAAGCCAATGCAGGTCTTCGATCAGCTGGGTTTCGTAGCGAACTTCGGAGCGCTGCAGGTCCGTGTCTTCAATGCGCAGCAGGAACTTGCCTCCGGTGCGGCGCGCAAAGAGCCAGTTATAGAGCGCAGTGCGGGCATTGCCTACGTGGAGCAGGCCGGTGGGCGAAGGGGCGAACCGGACACGGGGAAGAGTGTTCGTCATGGCAACAAACATGATAGACGGTGATCGCGGATACGCGCTACGACGAGACCCGTGCTGGATAGCGATTTGCGTGCCGATGGGAAGTTCGAATCGAGAACGGGGCCAAGGCTATGTACAGTCGGTTCAGGTTCTCATTCTCCAGCTCAAGTGAAGTGCTCCCAGCCTTGAGGCGTTACCGGCTGGCGACCCTGCGGCGTGAGCAGACTGATCGTCGGTTGGCCCTTGCGGGCGCGGAGGATGCGGCCGATGCAGCGGACGGGAATGCCGGCGATTTGCCTGGGGATGCGGGCGCCTGGGGCGGCGGTGAACAGGAGTTCGTAGTCGTCGCCGCCGTGCAGGGCGTAGCTCAGGTCTGCGCCAGGATGGATGGGGAGCAGGGTGGCGTCGACTTCGGCAGCTACGTGGGACTCTTCGCAAAGGTGCGTGAGGTCGGTGGAAAGGCCGTCGCTGAGGTCGATGGCGGCGGAGGCCAGCGATTGGGTGCGCAGGCGGAGACCCTGGGCGATGCGGGGCTGGGGGTACAGATGGCGGTCGAGCAGGGGCTTCAGGTGTTTGGGAATGTTTGATGGGGTCAAGCCGCCCGTCCTGGCTTGATTCTTCCTCTGACTTTGTTTGCTCAGGCGGTCGAAATGGGGCAGGGCGGCGGCGCCTCCGCCCAGCCAGCCGGTGACATAGAGCAGATGGCCGGGGCGGGAGGTGGAACGGAGCAGGGCTTGTCCGGCGGGGACCGAGCCGATGAGCACGATGTCGGCCAGGGGGATGGGGGTCTCGGACAGATCGCCGCCAGCGAGCGGGGTCTTGTGGGCCGCGGCGAGGTTCAGAAGGCCGTCGACGAATCGGGAGGCCCAGGATGCGGACCAAGGTCCGCTGGGGTTCGCGAATTCTCGAGGTAAACCTAAGGAAAGAAAGGCGGCTACCGGTTTTGCTCCCATGGCGGCGAGGTCACTGAGGCCGCGGGCCAGGGCGCGATGGCCGGCGGCTTCCGGGCTGTGCCAGTCGAGACGGAAGTGGGTTCCGCAGATGGTGAGGTCGGTCGTGACGGCCAGTTCCTGGCCGGGCCGAGGGCGCAAGAGTGCGCAGTCGTCGCCGATGCCGAGGGCGAGGCCGGGGAAACGGGAGCGGCCGGCGCGGGCGCGGATCTGGCCGAGGATGGCCAGTTCGCCCCGCTTGGCCTCAGGGTCGGTGCGTGGGGACGGCATCTGCTCAGAATAAGACACGGCGCGGGTTGGTGGCTTCCCGCCCGGACGCCAAGGCCGCCCGGACGGCCAAGCGAAGGCGCAAGCCAGAGGCACGGACCGGTTTCCCCTCTCATGGTTTCGGGTCATGCAGGGCAAAAACGGTTGTCCAATCGGGAACACCGCCGTCACCGAAGTTACGGGGCAGCAATCCTTTAAGGGGAATTCAGGGTCTAATACATCGAGAAAGATGTTTCCTGGACCGGAAGGATTATTCACGCCGTTTTCGTTGACCCCCCGCGGGCCGCTTTGGTAGCCTTAGGGAACGTTACGAAAACGGTGACTGTGAAGGGGTTGCCCTCCACGGGGCTCAGGAAGTCCCAGCCTTGCACTTGTATGTGAAGTACACGGCGAATTGCGGCCCTGCGAATGGCGGGGGATGAAGGGCGACGATGTTGCGCAAACGCTACTACATTCTTTTTGTGGCCCGGGACGAAGACGGGCGCATCCGGAAGATTCCACTTCCTCTGCATTACGCGTACGGATTTGTGGCGGCGGCCCTGGTGGGCGCGTTCACGATTGTTGGCCTGGCGGGCTCTTACACGCGCATGCTCATGAAGACTGAGAGCTTCAACCAGGTTCGGCAGGACCGAGAGAATCTGCGCAAGGACTATAAGCAGATGGCCCAGATTGCGCATGACCGCGATGTGCAGGTGGCATCGCTGGGCGCGCTGGCCAACGAAGTGGCGTCTCTTTACGGGTTGAAGCAGAACAAGGTGAGCACGGCCAAGCCGTCGGCCTCGAGCGTGGCCGCAGCGCCGACTCCGGCCACGCTGGCTCTGAGTGACAACGTGAATCCGCAACAGGTCAAGATTTCAATTGACCAGTTCTATGCGCTGCGGGCCCAGGCGCTGAGCGGGCGCGTTTCGCGCGCGCTCGAGAGCGGACTGACGTCCGACTACTCCGGGGACTGGACGCAGCTGGCCGATGCGCCGCAGATGTGGCCGGTGGACGGCCCCGTGGGCTCGGGCTTTGGGCAGCGCGAGGATCCCTTCAACGGAGAAGGCGCATTCCATTCCGGCATCGACATTGAAGCGCCGTATGGCACACCGGTGCGCGCAACTGCCGACGGCGAAGTGAGCGGCGCGGCGATGGGCGCAGGGTACGGACGCGCGGTGGTTCTCAATCACGGGCACGATGTGATGACGCTGTATGGGCATCTTTCGGCGATCGCGGTGCTGCCGGGCCAGCACGTGATTCTGGGACAGGTGATCGGGTACGTCGGCCAGACCGGTCGCGCGACCGGTCCACACTTGCACTACGAGGTGCGCGTCCATAATGTGCCGGTGAATCCGCACAAGTATCTGCGCACCACCTATGCGCAGGTGACAAATCTGGCCGGGGAGCAGAGCGGTTCCTGAGCGCCAATCCAAGTTGGATTCCTGAAATGAAAGCGGCTTACATTCCGATGGGTGCCGCTTTCATTTTGCCATCAAGCTGGTCCGGAAGAGCGGCTGAACTTGCCGGATGGCCATGAACACTCTTGGATGTGCCGAATCGGTCGATCACGGCGCAAAACACGGCTCAAATCCTTGCGATAAGATGGTTGGCGTATGAAGACATTCATTGTAGGCGCCTCAGCTTTCTGCCTTCTTTCCAGCCTGATCGGCGCCGCTCAGACCGCCGAACCTTTTCTGTTGAAGCCGCTGGACCACGGTGCCTGGGCCGCAATCGACAACCCGGCAGCGAAGGCACAAGAGTCTGGCTCCAATGCCGGATTCCTGATTGGAACTGACAGCGTCCTGGTGATTGATACCTTCGAAAATCAGCCGGCAGCGCAAAAACTCCTCGATGCCATCCGCCAGCAGACTACGCTCCCGGTACGCTTTGTCGTCAACACCCACTATCACCTGGATCATGTTGCCGGGAACGGAATATTTGCTGCCGCTGGCGCAACGATTCTGGCTCAGCAGAATGTCCGAAAATGGGAGCACACGGAAAACCTGAAGTTCTTTGGCGACAAGATCACGGCCCAGCAACGATCCTCGGTGGAGGGCCTCGGCCTCCCCGACGTGACCTACAGCCAAGGCGTCACCCTGTACCTCGGAGCAAATCGTGCGGTCGTGTTACGAGCGATGCCAGGTCACACCGGCGGCGATACGGTTGCCTATGACGCGGAGTCCGATGTTGTCTTCTGCGGCGATCTGTTCTGGAATCACACGTTACCCAACCTGATCGACGCCTCTACGAAGGAATGGATCGAGACGCTGGACACGCTGGTAAAAGATTACCCTTCGGCGGTCTTCGTTCCGGGCCATGGCGACAATCCAGGTAAGGCCGACGATGTGCGAGCCTTCCGGGACTATCTTTCGTTTCTGCGTGAATCCATTCGCAAGGCAGAGGCAAGCGGAGCCAGCAGCGATGCTGTGGTGAAGGCAGTGCTGCCCGAGATAAAAGCCAAGTACGGCGACTGGGCATTCTTCTCATTCGCCGTGCCAGACATTCAAAGGACGGACGAGGAGCTGCGCGGCGTGAAGCGTCTGCCACAGTAGCGCGATCGCCATTGCATCGCCTCCTCAGTTGAGGAGGCACCACCAGGGGCCCGCCCCCCGTTCGAACCTGACTCCAGCTCGTTCCCGGGTTGACGCTGGAATGGTTCGACCTCACTGAGGAGCTCGCATCATGCATGTCAAGCTTGGCTGGTTCGCTTTGCTGCTTTTGGCGATCTCCACGGCGCTCGCTGCCCAATCGATCCCGCAGCCCACCACTGCCTCGACGGCAGCCACCCGCGATACCAGCTATATCGACGCCGAGGGCACCGCCCACGTCACGCGCGTCGTCCCGGTCCCGCCGGATCTCAGCCCGCAAGCTCGCGACTTTCTGCTTCGAAAAATCCCCGATCAGGGTCCTCAGGAGTCTCTCGAACACCGCAGGGCGCAAATGGAGCTGTCCGCCGCGCGTGCGCAAGAGGCCTGGAGCAAGCTGTGCCCCAATACCATCGCCGACTCACACCTTGCCGGCGTTCCGGTCCGCATCATCACTCCCTCCAACCTCTCCAGCAGCAGCCGCGACAAGATTCTCATCAACCTGCACGGAGGCGGTTTTAACGCCGACTCCGGCTCGTTTGCCGAGACGATCCCCATCGCCGGCTACACGGGAATCAAAGTCATCGCAGTCCTCTACCGCCTCGCTCCCGAGCATCCATTTCCCGCCGCAGTCGACGACGCTGTCGCCGTTTACCGCGAGCTGCTCAAGACATACAAGCCCAGCCACATGGTTCTCTATGGAACCTCGGCCGGGGCTGCGCTCACTGCAGAAGTCGCGGTGAAACTGAAATTGCTCGGCCTTCCCATGCCTGCGGCCCTTGGCATCTTCAGCACTCTCGACGGCTTCGCCCGCGAAGAGGACTCCCAGGCGATTTACACTCTTCAGGGCTTCTCCGGTCATCTTGATCCACCTGACGGCGGCATTCACGATCCCTATTATGTCGGCGCAACTGATCCCAAAGATCCCCTGCTGTCTCCCATCTACGCGGATTTGCACGGCCTGCCGCCCACTCTGTTCATCACCAGTGGCCGCGACGCCCTGCTCAGCGGAACCGCAAACCTCGACCGCGCCTATCTGCGCGCCGGTGTCGATGCGCGTCTGGTCCTGTTCGATGCGCTGCCTCACGCCTTCTGGTACAACGCGTCCCTGCCTGAGTCCATTGAGGCCAACCACATCATGGCGGACTTCATGCTGAAGCAACTGGCACATTAAACACAGCAGCGTAGGCCCAGACACAAGACGCGCGGAGCAGCGTTCGGCTTTGGTCGATTCCGAGCGAAACTGTAAGGAGAAGTCTCCGCGCAGGCGTCCATCGAGATCGGGGCTCTGGGCAATACATCGAACAACAACAGACGCCGAGTTGAGGCGGGTTTCGCCCGCCGCGCTCTCCATCCCCGTCCTTCAAGACGGGGATTTCCGCGCTATGAGGGGAATACCGACAAGACCATAGGCCAGGCGGCCGTCGGGAGAGGCGATACGTTCGGCATCGACATTGAGCTGCCGTATGGCACGCCGGTGCGCGCAACTGCCGACGGCGAATTGAGCGGCGCGGTGATCGGCGCAGGATACGGACGCGCAGTGGTTCTGAACTACGGGCACGATGTGATGAGGGCGTATGGGCATCTTTCGGCGATCGCGGTGGTGGCGGGCCAGACCGGGCGCGCGCGACCGATCCCCGTTTGCACCTCGAGGCGCAAATGCATCATGTCGGTGAATTCGAACCGGTATCTGCGCACCGCCTATGCGCAGGTGACAAACTGGCAGGGAATCAGAGCGGTTGCTGAGCGCCAACCTCACTTCGATCCCTCGGAATGAAAACGGCTTTCATTTCGAGGGGAGCCGCTTTGATTTTGCAATGAAGTAGGCCCGGGTTGGCGGATTAACTTGCCGGGGGATTGGCAACGCATCCGTCGAGGGCGAAGTCGAACTTCTCCGCGCCTGCGACTTCCATCACGATGCGCGCGGGGATGGGGAAGCCGCTGACGGTTTGATACTCAACGTCGACCTGCATGTGCTGGGCATGATCTGCGGCGTCCGACGGGCCCTGCATGTTGGCGTTAAAGCCGCTGGCGAGCAGTCCCTGGGCGGTCGATTTGTAGCGCGGGGAGAAGTTGATTTTGGCGTCGCCGGTGACCACGTTGAACTGCTGGATCACCAGGTCTTTGCCGAGGATCTCGGTGAGCGATACGCCCTCCTGGTCGGCGTGAATGGTGTGGACTGTTTCCTCATGCGTGATCTCGATGCCTTGGGAAGTGGCGGGAATCACGGAGCCGTCAATGAACGGCGCCCAGAATTGCATGAAACCGGTGAGGGATCGTTCGACTCCCTGATGCATGTGGTCGAGCAGGTCCTGCGATTGCGGAGTGAGCGGCTCGGCAGCGGGCGGCGGATTCCAGTCGATGGTGGAGCCGCCGGTGAGTCGGCCGTGCAGGGTGATGGTGACGGATTTGAGCAACTGCACTTCCGGACTGTTTAGGGTGACGGCGGTTTTGGGTTGCTCACTGAGAAGGGCTGTGCGCCAGTCGGGATGGATCCGGCAGTCGAAGCCGCGCAGACCGGCTTTGGCAGAGGAGTAGTAGAGCTGGCTGGCTTTGGCCAGGAAATCGGCATTGGGATCGGGTGCGGCTGGGACAGGGGCAGCGGCACGAGGATCAGCAGGCGGGGGAGGGATGGCGGGCGCGGATTGGGCGCAGGCAACTGCCAGACTGCCGGTGGTGAGCAGAGCGGCGAGGATGCGGAGGGGGAGGGCGAACGGGGACTTCAGCACGAAACGGGCCTGCTTTCAATCGGTATTGTGCATCCTGAGTGAAAGGTTGGGCAAATGATGGTTGTGCCACGGACTCATTGAAAACCATCCGGCTCCTGAGAGCAGGCGTCGAGGGCGAAGTTCATCGTGACGACATGAGGAATTTCGATATTTCGATGGTCAGCTTGACGGGGATTGGCTGAGTTCGGCCGGTCGGTTGGGGGGGGGCGCGTCTTCCGCGCTCGTCACGTTGGGCGCGCTCGCAACTGGGAGTGTCTGTCCCGGCCATGGAAGCGGCAGGGCGAGGGGAGGGGTGGTTTGCGCACGAGCGAGCAGGCTGAGACCAGCGGCAGGGCGCTGACTGTCCAGGCTGGCATGTGAAGCGGCAAGACAAGCAGCGATCCCGGCATGAGGTTCTCTGCTTCCTCCTCGATGGTCGCCATTCTGAGGGTCTCCCGGCCAGTGCGGTCTTGATTGCGACGCAGCTTGGGGCTTGCCGACATGGTATGGTTGGCTCGAGATTTCTTAGAGATTTGCCGGGGGTGCGATGCGGCGAGGGACATTTTGTCTTGCGTTATTGATCGGTTTTCGGGTTGCGGCTGTGGGCCAGGATCAAGCAAGTGAGGATCGGGCCGCGAGTGTGCGCACGGCGTTTGCGCGGGCCGAGCATCTACGGCGGGGCATTAACGCGTCCGAGTGGTTTGCGCAAAGTGCGAGCGACTATTCGGCGGCGCGGACCAATCGCTATACGGACGAGGCGGACATTGCGTTGATGGCCAAGCTGGGCTTCGACAATGTGCGGCTGAGCATTGACGCCACGCCACTGGAAGGCTGGCCGCATGGGGCGGATGGGTTGAACTCGGAATTTGTGGGCCGGTTGGACAAGGCTGTGGATGCGATGCTGGCCGATGGGATGGCGGTGACCATCGATCTGCATCCGGAGGACAGCTACAAGGAGAAGATTCGCACCGGGAATGAAGGCGTGGATCGGATGGTGATGCTCTGGCGACGGCTGGCGGCGCACTATGCCGCCCGGGATACGGAGCGGGTGTATTTCGAGATCATGAATGAGCCGGAGGTGAGCGATCCGTATCGCTGGGCGGGCATTCAGGCACGGGTGGCGGCTGCGATTCGCGAGGCTGCGCCGAAGAACACCATCATTGCCACGGGACCGAACTACTCGGGCATTGCTGACTTGCTGACGCAGCAGCCGCTGGCGGACGGGAATGTGATTTACAACTTTCATTTTTATGATCCGCACGAGTTCACGCACCAGGGCGCGGGATGGGGCGCGGCGTGGTGGAGTTACACGCAAGGGATTCCTTACCCGGCAACGGAGAGCTCGATGGCGGAACTGGTGAAGGAGGTTCCGGATGCGGCGACGCGGTTTCAACTGGAGCGTTATTGGCTGGATGACTGGAACGGGCGGCGCATCCGGTTGACGATTGACGAGGCGGCGACGTGGGCAAAGACGAATGGCGTGCCGCTGATCTGCAATGAGTTTGGCGCGTATCGCGAACACAGCGACGAGCAGTCGCGCATGAACTGGATTCACGATGTCCGGACGGCTCTTGAGGCCGATGGCATTGGCTGGGCGATGTGGGATTATCGCGGCGGGTTTGGCGTGGTTTGGAAGCAGGACGGACAGGCGGCGAAGGTGGATAAGAAGGTGGCAAAAGCGTTGGGGCTGGGGCAATGATGCGGCTGGCCCGCGGCGTGGGGCTTCGGTCACACGGGGTTGGGTTTGACTGACGCTTTCAACAAAATAGGCCAACTTTGAGCCGGAGAAGTGGGCCTTGGTCATAGGACGCTGTGCCGTTGATGGTGGAACAGGCAGGGGGGAGGTGACTCTCACGCCGTTGATCCTGAGTGACGCCTGAAAGCTTTCAAGGCTTGGAGGCGCCAATTAGCTCAGGTGGCAGCGATACAAGCAAACGATGCAGACAGGGGAATCGATACCGGAGGCAACTACGATGACTAATGGGATGCAGGGGCGTTCGGAAGGGTTGCCGGGGGAGATGAATTAATTTCATCATTTTCTAAATCGCTTAAGAGTGAAGGAGATAAGCTGGCTGAAATGATGATCCGGCTGCGTTTCTGGGTAACTTCGGCCGTTTGCAGTAACTGTTTAAGACCGTTATTGGCAGCGTTGGCGGCGAGGGGCATCGAAAAGCCGCGGGCCAGGGTGACCAGAGTCGCCAGGGATGCAGCCTGGCGGGAGGCCGCTTCGTCGGTGACGGCGATCTCTTCGATTCTGACGTGCAGCGAGCCGGCCAGGGAGAGCGCGGGCGTGACGCTGGCGATGATGGTCGAATCGTCTTCCAGAGGCAGGGAGAAGCCAAAGATGTGGATGACGCCGCTCTCAGAAAGTGGTAAACCGATTTGGCCAACGCCCCAGGCCAGGGCCAGCAATGGGACTTCATGGTAGTGCTGGGAGAGCAGCGTGGAGCCGGCAAATGGCAGTGCGGCGGTGCGGTGGCGATCGAGCATGGAATGGATCATCTCCGCAGTGGGGTAGTTGGAGACGGCGACCATGTCATAACCGATCTGGGCGACGCGGACGGTGCGGCCTTCTGACGGGATCGAGTACACGGTGTGTCCAGCGTAGGACTCCCGCGCGGTGGCGTTGGCCTCAAACCAGGCGTTGAGGCGCTTGCCAGTGAGATTGCCGACAAGCACCAGAGAATAGGCGACCGGGCCGTTGGGGCCGCGGGGATCGGGCATGCGATGGAGGGCGATGGCGACCTGGTCCAGGTCGCGCTCCCAGTCAACTCCGGTGGCGTCGACAAACTGCTGGTAGTCGGGTGCGCGGCGGGGCGGCTTGAGATCTTTTTTGAGGAAGGAGCGGATGGGCTTGAGATTGACGTAGACGATGCCATCCGACTCGGGAAGCAGGCGCGCGGCTTCCGGCGGAGCCTTGGAGCGCAGGAAGATGGCCACGGCCAGCAGGAGCAGGACCGCGGCCACGATCTGGAGGGTTCTTCGGGTGCGTCGGTGCATTTAGGCCGTCAGGAATACCCTAACACCTGCTGCGCGACCGGCCTTCTTGCATCAAGATAGCGCCCGCAAAAGCAGCAGATCTTTCCTGCCAGCCGCATCCCGGTTGTCGAAGATCGTTCGCCACCCATACCGAACAATAAGCGAAGAAAAACGAAAGAAATCCGCAAGCGCTATACTATTCATAAAAAATCACTTAAGTCCGAAAACAAGCCTTCTCTAAAATGCACATGCAGGCGCTTATTCTAGAGCGGATCGAGGTGTTGAGTGACGTTTGGATCTGGTGTTGAACTGTGGCTGCGGCAACAAATGAGCAGCAACATGACATGAGGAGCCGGACGCCCCTACCGCCTCCAAACCTTGGCGAGATTTAGCAGAAAGGGAAAGCTCGAGAGAGTCTCATTTTGTTCTTGGAATCATCACTTTTTAGTGTTCCTGTTTGCCCTGATTTGATCTCGATCGAGAGCGGGGTTTAAAAGGCCTCCGGGTGACGACTTTACTCCCGGCATCTTCGGTCCCGCCTTGGCAACCTTGAGACCGTCGCCGACCCGAACGGCCCTGCCATTCACGCACAGGATGCCGGGGCTGATCCTGAAGATCAGAGCAAAGCAAATGCCGAGTGAGCCTGCTCTTATTCAGGGCCGGGCTATCGAAAAAGTCCAGCAGGCGATCGTAGCAAGCCGGCTCCAGATCCAGGGCGCGTATTGTGCTAGGTGTGCTGTTGACAGTCCTTCCATATAAAATACATATTTGTATACATTATTAACGGAGGAGGCCTATCATCGCGAACCGCCGTGAGTTCTTGCTCGGAGCTGTTACTTTTGCAACCGAGACTTCATTTTCAGCACTTGCTCCTGCCGCAGACCGTGTCAAGACAACAAAGTCTGCAAAAACCGCCAACGCCGCCTCGCCGTTTCTTATCGAGTTTGATGGGGGCGCGCTAACGAGTCTTCGCTTCGCGGGGGATGCCTTTCCGACGAACTATGTGGCGACAGGGCAGAAGCTTGGTCATGTCGAGATAGCGTGGCGGCATCCAAATGGCCCGTGGCAAAGGTTCGACACCGCGGAAGCCACGGTGCCTCCAAGCTCAGCTGGTACATATCACGCGCAGGATAGTCGCGGTGAGGCACTTGCCGTGACCGATCGCCTGCAGTTGCAGGGCAGTCTGCTGCGCTGGACGATTGCGTTGCGCAATACGTCTTCCGATCCAATCGAGGTCGGTGACCTAGCTGTTCCGCTGCCGATGCATTCCAGCTTTAATGGCAAAGAAGCTCCAACCGCCTCGGTCCTGAAGCATAGCTTCATCTCCGGGCACGGCTCGTTTTTGTTTTGGATGCGTTCCAACAGTGTCGGCCCATACCTGTTGATGACACCTGAGCGCGATACCCACCTGGAGTATTGGGACCACGTGCAGCCAGTCAGGGGACAGCGCCCCGCGTTTCGCGCGTATGTGCACTCCGTAGCAGCAGGCGAAGCCGTGCAGGCCGCCGGTGGACGTTGGCGTCAGCCTCGCACGAGCGTCACGCTCGCGCCCGCTGGTAAAGCAGGAAGCGAGCAACAGTACGCCTTCCAACTGGCTTGGGTGCCAGATTACGCGGGCGTGCAGCAGCGGCTGGTCGATGCGGGGCTGATCGATGTGGAGATCGCGCCTGGGATGACAGTGCCGACAGATCTGTTCACCTGCGTCGCCGTCCGCTCGCAAGACCCGATCATGAGCATTGTTGCCGAGCATCCGGAACAGACGACGATTGAACCTCTCGGCGAAAGGCGGGGACGTAGCCTCTACCGCGTGAAGTTTAAGCGGCTCGGCGAAAACATGCTGACGGTGAACCACGGCGTGGGCCGCGCCACGCGGCTAGAGTTCTTTGCCACCGAGCCCCTGGAGACGCTGTTCCACAAACGCGCTTCGTTTATCGCTCAGCATCAGGTTCGCGATGCCAGCAAGTGGTACAACGGCTTGCTCGCCGAGTGGAATATGGACTCCGAGGTGCAGCTTGGGCCGGACAACTACGACCGCATTAAAGGCTGGCGCATTTATGAGGTAACCTGCGATGACCCGGGCTTGAGCAAGCCCGCCTACCTGGCCAGTAAGAATGCGGAGTTTCCCAGCCAGGCCGAAGTTGAAGCTCTGGACTATTACATTGAGCACTTCGTCTGGGGTGGCCTGCAGCGCACCACCGAGGAGAGCGACAGCTACGGCATCTATGGCATCCCCGACTGGAAACAAAACCGCGACAGTAGCGATCCAGGAAGCAAGGGCAAGCGCCACATCTGGCGACCCTACGACTATCCGCACATCCTAGTGATGTACTTCAGCATGTACCGCATCGCCCGCGATTATCCAGGCCTCAAAATGAAGCTGGACCGGGCGACCTACCTGGAGCGTGCCTACGGCACGGCGCTTGGCATGTTCACCATCCCCATGCGGGTGACCGGCTGGTCGGCATACGAAACCGGCTTCTACAACGAGGTCGTCATTCCACGGCTTATCGAAGAACTGGATAGCGTAGCCAAGCACCACGAGGCGGCGCAGTTGCGCACGCACTGGGAGAGGAAGGTGGCTTTCTTCGTCAGCGGCGGCCCAAACCTGTTTGGCTCGGAGTATGCTTTCGATTCCACCGGCTTCGAATCTACGCAGGCCATCGCGCGATACGCAATCGATCATCCAACGACACCGGGCATCGCGCCGGAGGCAGCCACGAAGTTCGCCACAACGCAGATCAGGGCCAATCTCTTCTGCCGCGGTGTCGTAGAGAAGGCGTATTACTACTACGGCAGCGACTATCGCGGCGGAGCTGGCGACGCCTTCACGCTGACCTATATGTCGGCAATGGGTGGCTGGGGCGTGCTGAACCACGCGCTGTACGATCGTCGCGAGCCCGACGCTACGATCCGACTCGGATACGCTTCCTTCCTCAGTGTGTGGTCACTGATGAATACCGGGACGCCGGAGACCGGCTTTGGATACTGGTTTCCGGGTGAGGCAAACGATGGCGGAACCGGCGGCGGCTTCGAACCGGCAGCCTACGGCATGACCTGGCTTGGACAGCCGCACCACCGCGGTCCATGGTACTACTCCTCCGAGACAGACCTGGGCTACTGTGGCGCGCTTCGAAGCGCATCGACCATCGTTGCGGACGATCCAGTCTTTGGGCGCTTCTGCTTCGGTGGTGAGACGCGCGCCGAGAAGGCGTCCCTGCATATCATCCCCCGCGACGGAGTACGCCGGCGTCTGCACTTGCGAACAGCCGGGCAGCAGATCGATTTCGAATTGACAGGCGCGCGGTTCGCAAAAGAGGAACCGATCAAGTGGTCCATCAATCAGCAGAGGTTCCTCTTCAGGCTTGAAACCGAGACCACAAGCAGTGGTGAGGTGCAGCTTTTGATCGCGAATTGTCCTGCGCTCAGTTACAAAATCATTTGTGGTCTGGAGACCAAAGAATTCCACCCTGACGGAATGGAGCTTGTTCGGCTCCGCATTCCTGCCGGAAGCTCAAAAGCGCTAGTGGAGATCATCCGAAGTTAGCCGCGTCGCTAGCTCCGTCTTCGCCAGGAGGCGTCGGATATGCAGGTACATGCCGCGCACAGACGAGAAGCAACGGCAAAAAATGATCGCAGTCGTTTGAATGGACCGCGCTCCATCTTCCTTCCTGACATCGACCCGGCCCAGGGATGGTGCATCGCTTTTTAGCGATCCCGCGACTGTCCGCGAAATCTCATCGACTAGAACGTGACCGGTGCAGGCGAGGTCAGTGCGCTGGTATACGGGCACTCGATCTGATTGCCCGTCGATGCCTTCTGTCACGCATTTGGGTTCTTTGTATCTACAGGTTGCAACTATGATTTCTTAACTTTTGTTTGCGCCGTCCGAGGGCGGAGCTGAAGCGTTTTCGGCAAATTTATGGTCCCAATGGACAATCGAGCCAAAGTTGAACGAGGCAGGCTATAGACTCGCAATCCACTGAAAAATGGTAACTTATGTGCCGGTTTTTGGTCTGGGCACCGCGATAGAATAGGTTAGAGGGAATTGTGTCACCGGCCGCTACGCCTACCTCTGTTGTTCAGGAAGGCGGGCGCGCTCGGTGAGAAAGGAGAGATCGTTCATGCCCCTGGATAGCGAACTGCTGGAGAAGTTCGCGCGCAAGTACATCTGGTGGAAGACGC
>DATDLS010000575.1:0-2609 GCA_036519195.1 Occallatibacter sp.
GGCCGAGAACCTGGACTTTTCGCCGACAGAGTTGCAGGCCGCCGTGACCGGCCGAACCTATCGCGACCGGGTGCGTCAGGATGTTTCCGGCGGCATCCGCAGCGGTGTCAACGGCACGCCCACGTTCTTCATCAACGGCCAACGCCACAACGGACCACACGATTTCGACACGCTGAACCGGGTCATTCAGGAACGGCTTTGAGACTTCACGGTTCAAAGGGCATGGCACGCGGTAGACTCCGCGCAGAATCCTCGCAACGGCCAGCAGAAAGATGCGACGAAGAGGCGGCACAGACCTGGGGCAGTGGATACGGCGATGAGCAACACAATCGCGCCTGCATCGTTCAACGGTTCAAGGCCGCTGATGCTCCTAGGACCGCGCCGGGTCAGCTGCGACAGAGTTGCGGTAATCGCGACGCCGGAGAGCAGGCCCATCAGCACTGGTCACTGAGCGCGAGGCAACACTGAGAAGAAACCCTTGCAATGGCTGGCTCCGAGCGCGCGCCGGAGGGCCAACTCCTCGGTGCGCTGCAACCCTGCCAAGGCGACCAGTCCCGGCAGCCCTAGCACGGAGAGAAAGATGGCGATGCCGCCCAACAGTCGCAGTTCGCCGCAAGATATGAAGACTTTGCCAAGCATGTCAGCGAACTCAAGCTCGCCCTGAAAACGGGGAAAGGGTAGAAGAAGTAACTGCTGGCCTCCCCCTGACTGATGATGCTCCGCGCAGCCTGGAGGATGACGACGGACTTGTGGGTGCGGGCGATTTTCACGGTATTGGACATGCGAACCCCTGAACTACAGATTTCGCCGTGAGATGAGCATGAAATGTAGAGGACGCAGGTTCGCTCTGAGGGCAATACCGATAGCTAGAGGGGCTAAAGTGGCGAATCCACGTCAAAGCCCCACTCCTTCAGCAGCGCCTCGGGAATGTATTTAGAGTTCCTGTTCAGACGCGCCCACTCGCGAAGGCGGGCAGAGGCGACGTATTGATCTGGAGTAAGATTGAATTCCTCTACAATTTGCTCAAACGAACTCGGAAGGGGCACCACCGGGCCACTTTGATCCGGTTTACCCCAATTCGGATTGCCGCGATGCTTAGTCATCGGATAGACCCTCTGCAGGTTAGATGGAGTTGCGTCCCATTTGGATCCTCGCATATGAAACTTCCGATGATCAGCAAAAAGCGCGCCTCTTCCATCGGTTCCGTGTCCACGTCGCGTAGTAGGGTTCGATCCGGACACACATCGCACCGCGGAAGACAATGAGTGGCCTGACTCGCTTGCCGCCACATAAGGCTCCGTTCGATGCAGACGGAGGCTTATTGGGTATTTGCGTAAAATGGGGTAGCTGCCTTAGTACTGTAGCCGCTACCGGTTGTATTTGATGTCAAGCGCCCGAAAAATGCGACACCGCGCAGAGACAATGACGACGGCGACCGCATTGTCGCCCATGCCGCCATCGCGCAGCGTGGTGAGAGACGCAAGCCGTCTGGAAACAGTATGCTGCGCGTGAAGCTGGAATCGGAGCAGACGGCATTGGTTAATAACACTAGTGTCGTCATGGTTGTGCATTAGAAGCATCCGCAACTGTACCACCACTACCTGTAGACCCTACAGTACTAAGGCAGCTACCCCGCTTTGCGTAATTACGTTCCCACTCCACACCAAGACTTCAAGGGCAAACTCAACCACGCGGCGGACAATAGAGGAACACTACCGATCCCACCCTACTGTTTTTGATCTTGAATAAGGGGAGAATCTCGCGGCCCGGTCTCCACCGTCACGAGTGATTTGCTGCGGTCGGCGTGATGAATCATATCTGTTGCCGACTTTCACGACGAGATTCCCTGACGACTGCGGCGGGTGCCGGCGGTGCGATGCGGCTCGGGCAGACATGGCTGAATGCGGTGGTCCAGGGGTTGATCCTGGACTTGATCCGCGTGTTGCTCCGATCGCCTCCAGGAGCATCGGCATCGACATGCACAACCATCTCTCTCCCGCGGGAACCGAGCCGCGTCGGCAGCAGGATCAGCCGCCACACGAGGAGGAGCAACAGCAGGGTCCCGACCCTTCCCTGGCGGAGGAGCTAAAACGTTCACTGCTTGCCGCCGTTTGCGCAAGCTGCGTGATGGATTTCGGCCCAAAGGGCAAGCCAGGCGCAGCGCGAGACACCTTGCGACGATGGCTCACGGCAACCGATAGGCAGTTGAAAAAGGGACACATGCACCGCGCATTGAACCTGAAGGACCTCGAAGCCGCACACGACCATAGGCAACCAACGTTGGCGCACATGCACTGAAAGAAGGGCCACTCCTGTCCGAATTTTGTCCGATCCCCCTCAATCAATGGCACTATTTTGGACGAAATGACGCTTCCAGGTGATCGAGTCCTTTCTTCAGTGGGAAGTCGTGAAGGTTGTTGGAGACTAGTTCATTGCGCAGGAAACGCGAAAACTTCTCATACTGTTTTAGGAATGCGTGTTTCCAGTTCGCCCTGAAAACGTGGTGTCCATGTTCGATCTGATCGATTACCGTGGCCAGCTTTCCCTTTAACCTCTTGTCCAGCCGGACGCCGAAGATTTCGCTGATGCGGTTGGCCGTCAGACGCCAC
>DATDLS010000576.1:0-6608 GCA_036519195.1 Occallatibacter sp.
TTATATGTGATAATGTCCTTTATCAGATATATGAGGAGCAATGATGAGCCCATTATCGCCAGAGCATATGGACGAGATGCAGAAGATGTTCGAAGCGAGTTACGCAAGAAGTGAGGCGCTGACGCAGAAGCGCAGACCTGAAGCGGGAGAATTTTCGCTTGAACTAGTTCGGGTTGCAGACGATCCGCTGGAGAACGACCCCGCATTTCAGGCAGAGCTGGGAGAATTTTCAAAATCGCTCCATGCTGCTGGTGTCACCTTCTCTCAAAGGGCAATTGCATTCGATGCAGTTGATGGGGGCGGATATCCGCTTGCTGAATTTGTGGTCAGGACCCTCGGCTTACCGCTGATCGGCGCAGCAGCGCATGTGTGTGCTACCTGGGTGAAAGCCCGAAACGGTCGAAAGCTCCGGCTCAAGATCGGCGATGTCGTAGCGGAAGGCCAGACCGACGAGGATATCAAACGCCTGATGAAACAGGCAGCGGAGTTTTGTGCCGACCACCCTAAAAAAGGCGGGAAGAAATGAACCAACTTGCCGCCCCTCCCCAGCACGCCGCCCCCGTGCTTCCCGCCGTGGTGATCGCCAGTGGCAACCGTGCTGGCAGTCGCTTTCTGGAGTTCTTTGCCGCCAACATCCGCAACCCGCACACCCGGCGCGCCTATGGCCGCGCTGTGGGCGAGTTTCTGGCGTGGTGCGAGAGCGTAGGCGTCACTTCCTTGCCCGATGTTCAGCCGCTGCACGTGGCGAGCTGGATCGAACTCGAAGCCCGCCAGGTCTCGGCCCCCAGCGTCAAGCAGCGGCTCGCCGCCCTGCGGCATCTGTTCGACTGGCTGGTCATCGGCCAGGTCGTGCCGGCGAATCCGGCGGCTTCGGTGCGCGGGCCGCGCCACGTGGTGCGTTCTGGCAAGACCTCGGTACTGGAGCCCGTCGAGGCGCGCCGACTGCTCGACAGCATTGACGCCACGACGCCGGCGGGACTGCGCGATCGCGCGCTCATCTCGCTCATGGTTTATAGCTTCGCCCGCATCGGCGCCGCTCTGGGAATGAAGGTGGAGGATGTATTCATTCAGAACCGAAGACTCTGGGTACGGCTCCATGAGAAGGGTGGCAAAGATCACGCCATGCCCTGTCACCACAATCTTGAGCAGGCATTGTCCGCCTACGTGGATGGCGTCGGGCTGGCGGCCGATCCGAAGGGGCCGCTTTTCCGCACCATCGGCCGCGGCACTGGCGAGCTCACCCGCACTTCCCTGCCCCAGGCTAACGCCCATGCCATGATTCGCCGGCGCGCTGAGGCGGCCGGCATCAAGACGAAGATCGGCAACCACAGCTTCCGTGCGACCGGCATCACGGCATATCTCAAGAACGGAGGCACTCTGGAAAAGGCCGCCGCCATGGCCAACCACGCCAGCACCCGGACGACGCAGCTCTACGACCGCCGACGTGATGAGATGAGCCTCGACGAGGTCGAGCGGATTTTGATCTGAATCGCAGAGCAAAGGGGTGAAGCAACTTAGGGTCCGCCGCTTTAGCGATAGAATGGGGCAACTCAATGCGAATAGTTGTATGGAATTGCCAGATGGGGTTTGACAAGAAGGCGGACGCATTGCTTTCACTGAATCCTGATGTGGCGGTCGTTCCAGAATGCTCAGAAAAATCGACTGTCGCTCTCCAACAGCGCGGATATGAAACCCTGTGGTTCGGCTCGAATCCCCTCAAGGGGCTGGGGGTGTTTTGTCGAAAGGGATGGTCGATTCGAGCACTTCAACAGCCGCAGCAAAAATGGATCGTGCCCGTCGCGGTCGATGCCCCAACACCGTTCACTTTGATTGCGGTCTGGGCTTGCAAGGCGGGGGCTGGGAGAGCAAACAGATACATTGGGCAAGTCTATCAAGCCCTGATGTCTCATTCCGAGTGGTTCGACGGGACACCTGTTGTCCTCGCGGGAGACTTGAACAGCAACAAAATATGGGACGCCAAACGACAGGTTGGGAATCACTCAGACGTTGTGAAGATTCTGGCTGAACGAGGTCTGGTGAGTGGGTACCACGAGTTCTTCGGCGAGGCGCAAGGCACGGAATCTCGCTACGCATTCTATCTTCACCGCCACGCGCATAGGCCATATCATATCGATTACATTTTCATTCCTGGAGAATGGGCAACCCGCCTCAAGACGGTCGATGTCGGGGAGTACGAACAATGGTCGAAACTAAGCGACCATTGCCCGGTGACAGTTGAGATTTTGAGCTGCCAAATACAGAGCGGTTCCGCTGGCGGCTTCAAAGTGCAGCATCGCGAATAGGGGATGCCCGCCGTGACCTGGTGGGAGCTTTCCACAGTCCCCTAGTTGTTTGCAATCTGCGACAACTAAACCTCGGCTGCGGTATAAGCGGTCCATTAGCCCACTTTCGGCGGTTACTTATGAAGCCTTCCATCGATATCGAGACGTTCACCTGGGACAACCTCCAGGCCGATATTTACTTTGGTCTGCACGCTAACACGATGTGGCTTTACCTTGAAGGTGTAGTTACTCCGGCGCTCGATGCTATCGACGCCAGGTACGATGAATTGTCGCTAAGCGATGAACCTATTGTTGTCTTTCAGTTCGGGGACGTGAAGGCGCTACGCAAAGCGACTATCGAGACATTCGCTTTGTCAGTTCAATCACTGTGGGAGCGGCAACTGCGTGAGTTCCTCAAGAATTGCGCGCGCGAGTTGAAGCATAGCGCGGATTACGTAGAAAAACTTGAAAGCGCCTCTTGGGCGAAGCTTTTGAAGCAGTTCAAAGAACTTCGAGGGCTACCGCTAGAGGACTTTGATAGTTTTCCAGACTTTGAATTGTTGCAACTGTTGGGCAATGCTTGTCGGCATGGAGACGGCAAGTCGGCCAAGATGTTGTACGAGCGTTGGCCCGAGCTCTGGCCGAACTGGCCGCCAGCGCCACCTGCTGGTTGGTCCGGGCCGCTCTTGGCAAATGTCCCCAACCATCCATTGTTTTCGGGTGTCAGCTTGCATCGTTCAGTTCTGGTGCGGTTAATCCACGCTGTGATCTGGTTCTGGGACGACCACAACTACATTTACACCAACAGCATCGAGCCGAAGAGTTCCAGTATTGAAGGTGCCCTTGCAAAGATGCGGGAGAAACGTGCTCGGCGGCGATAGCTCGCTCAGCCGTCGCAGAGCGCTATCGCTACTTCCCTGCCCCAGGCCAACGCCCATGCCATCATCCGCCGCGCCGAGGCAGCCGGCATCGAGACCAAAATAGGCTGCCACACCTTCCGCGCCACCGGAATCACGGCCTACCTCAAGAACGGCGGCCGGTTGGAGATCGCCCAGCAGATGGTCGCCCATGAGTCGGCCAGGACTACCGGCCTCTATGACCGACGCAGCGATGAGATCTCGCTCGATGAGGTCGAGAGGATTGTGATTTGAGGCGAAGAGCAAAAGGGGATACCTACCCCACAGAACACATCGAGAAAACGCGCCTACGGGCATCATGACGCGAGATTCCCCCGTCCTTTTGGGGAGAATTGAGGCCCGAAGGTTTTTTTGGGGTTTGCTCGCGAAACGCCGCCCGCTACGCCCTCGCTCGCGCTCTAACTGGCTCTTGCTAGTTGTCGCCCTCGGATTATCATTGCAAATTGAACATTAATTATTTAATATGCAATGATGATTATCCGATCTGCGGCCATCCCAATCGAGCTGGCTCTCAAGAGACAGGCGGCTGTGGCGATTATCGGACCACGGCAGGTTGGAAAGACGACCCTTGCGCGAAAGATTGCCGACTCGCACCCCGGAGCGCTTTATCTTGATTTGGAGGCAAGAGAGGACCGGGAGAAGCTGGTCGAGCCGGTTATCTTCCTCCGCCAATATGAGAACAGTCTGGTCGTACTGGACGAGATCCATCGTGCTCCGGAGCTGTTCAACTCGCTTCGCGGCATTATCGATCAAGGCCGTCGCACCGGCCATGCGACAGGGAGATTCCTCATCCTGGGTTCCGCCTCCATTGATCTGCTTCGGCAGTCTGGAGAAAGCCTGGCTGGACGCATTACCTACATTGACATGGGGCCGTTTTGTACCCTGGAGCTGCCTGTTGGCGAGCCTACGTTGCTCCAGCTCTGGCTGCGTGGAGGTTTTCCCGGCAGCTATTTAGCCGAAGACGACGCCGTAAGCCTACGTTGGCGCACGGATTTTATCCGGACCTATCTGGAGCGCGACGTGCCGCAGTTTGGCCCTCGGGTTCCTGCCGGTGTGCTGGAGAGGCTTTGGACGATGCTGGCGAATGGTCAAGGCACATTGCTGAATGCTTCGCGGTTGGCCTCCGGGCTCCAAATTTCAGCGCCCACCGTGCAGCGTTACATTGACCTGCTGGCTGACCTTCTGCTGGTTCGGAGGCTACTTCCCTTTCATCGAAATATCGGTAAGCGGCTGGTAAAGTCACCCAAGGTCTATGTGCGGGATTCCGGCCTGGTACACGCATTACTGGGGATCAGGACGTACAACGACCTTGCAGGCCATCCAGTCGCAGGCACCTCGTGGGAGGGGTTTGTCATAGAAAACCTGCTTCAGGCTGCACCTGAGCGCACTGTGGCCAGTTTCTATCGCACCGCGGCCGGTGCGGAGATCGACCTGCTATTGGAGATTCCCGGTCACGGTCTGTGGGCCATCGAGATCAAGCGCAGCCTCGCCGGACGGCCAGAGAAGGGTTTCTACATCGCCTGTCAGGATTTGAAGCCGGATCGCCGCTTTGTTGTGAATGCAGGAAGCGGACACTATCCAATAGACGCGGAGATAACGGCGATTGGACTCCATGAGCTTGCAGCCATGCTGGCCGCACTCGCAATCTGAAACGATCCCACTTGGGACACAGGAACATTCAGCACAGTGCAAAAGAGGATCACTGGAGGCACTTCCCTTCCCTGTCCGAATCTGCTTATATACGAGTAGGGGCTGTCGCATCGTATAGGTGTATACATGTACATTGTTGCTGTCGTGGCTGAAAAAGGCGGGGTTGGCAAGACGACCCTGGCGCTCGATCTTGCGGTTACAACTACCCGTGAGGGGCATAGCGTTGCCGTGCTGGACGTTGACCAGCAGGCTACCGCGTCGAAATGGACTGACCGGCGCACCGAGGAGCGGCCTTGGGTCGTCCCTACTCACGCATCCCGGATTGCGGCGAGCATTGAGCAGGCTAAGGGGCAGGGCGTGGATTTCATCGTGATCGACACGCCCCCGCATTCTTCCACGGAGGCAGCCGAGGCCGCTCGCCGTGCGGATGTTGTAGTGGCACCCGTAGAGCCGCACGTCTTTGCAATGGAAACCCTGAGCAAGCTGGCCGACCTGCTCAAAATCGCTGGCAACGCGCCCTACTTCGTTGTCGTAAACAAAGCACCGGTACAGGGCAGCGAGGGGATCAATGCAGCCGACTTCATCCGGCAGCAGGGCTTTACCGTCGCGCCGGTTATCGTCCATCTGCGGGCCGCGCATCGACATGCCGGAAATGTCGGCAAGGTCGCCGCTGAATACGAACGCAATGGCAAGGCGGCAGAGGAAACTCTACGGCTATACACGTATACATGTAAATTCATCGACACCCAAAGGAGGGCGAATGCCAAAGCAGAACCCGCTCACGCAAGGGCTTAATCATCAATCTGCCAGCATTGCCGTGCTACCGGCAAGAGCTGCAAAACCAGCCGCTGCCGTTCGTTCCCGTGAAGGCCGCGTGTTGGTAGGGGGTCATTTTGCCCCAGAGGTTCAAACCGCGCTCAAGATCATAGCCGCCCAGGAACGCACAACCGTACAGGCGCTATTAGCCGAGGGCATCAACACAGTTTTTGCGAAGCGGGGCAAGCCGGAGATTGCCGAGTTCTCCGCGCAGTAAATTCGCATACGCGTATACCTGTATACGTGGATACAATGAAGGGCAGGGAATGAAGAAGCGCGAAGAGTAGGGCCAGCTAATGCAGCTAGGCGACATTGTGACGCCGAAGCTGTTGAAGCAGATCAAACGCCGACCCACGGGGCCAACGCCGATCCAGCAGCGATTGCTTGACGCTGCCGCGTTCAGCGTGGAGCAGCCCGACCTGCAAACGCTTCTCTACCAGCACACCGTTTTTTGCCAGACTAGCTTGCCTTATCGTGACCCCGGCGACGATGCCCGGACATGGGAGCGGAGTAACGGCGATGTTCAGCTAGAGGTCATGGCAGGGAAGGCGATGCACCCCGACCTAGGGCGCTTTGTACCCGTAGGGCTTCCCTTCGGCCCGAAGTGCCGCATGGTTCTCATGCACATCAACCAGCGGGCGCTTGTCACGGAATCGCCGCATGTTGAAGTCGAGGACACGCTTTCCAAATTCGTGCGCAAGGTTCTGAAACTGGATTCCAAAGGCCGCAATATGCGCGTGGTGAAAGACCAGCTCGCGCGGCTCTCGGCTTCGTCGATCCGCCTGGGCGTTGTCCGCGACGGCCACGCCGTCACCGTCAATTCTCAGATCGTGACGGCCTTTGATGTTTGGTTTCCGAAGGACGACCGGCAGCGCGTCTTATGGCCGTCCACCATTTCGCTTTCACATGAGTATTTCAATAGCCTGATGAACCACGCCGTACC
>DATDLS010000577.1:0-7177 GCA_036519195.1 Occallatibacter sp.
ATTTACGTAACCTGGATCTGAACCTCATACATCCCCTCCATGCGCTTTTGGAGCAGTGCCACGTCACCCGTGCGGCGAAACGAAGCTTCATGAGTCAGTCGGCGATGAGCAGGGCGCTGGAGCGGTTACGCGATATGTTCGGTGACCCGCTCCTTGTTCGTAGTGGACGCGGCTATAAGCGCACGGTGCGGGGAGAACATGTGCTGCGCGACTTGGAGTCGCTCATGCCCCGGCTTGAGGATATGGTTCGAGGAGAAAATTCGATCCAGCCCGAAGCCAGGAAGTATTTCGCGTGGCCATGAGCGACCATGCCTCAATGATTGTGCTGCCGTCGCTGTTGGCGAGTGTGAGGAGCGCCGCGACTCACATTAGGCTGGAAGTCTCCGCGGCTCGGGCTGAGACTTTTGAAGACGTCGCGGCGAGGAGGATCAATACGTATCTTTGCGCAGAAGAAGCGCCCCCATCGCTAGAGTCCGAAGTGCTCTTTAACCTGGATTTTGTTTGTCTCGTTGGCGCGGCTTTGTGGGTTCGCGCTCGCCGTCTTACGCTGAAACAGTATCTGGAATTTCAGCACGTCCTGGTCGAGATACGGGAGGGACAACAGGCTTTAGTGGATCGCGCTCTGTCACAGCTTGGCGCAAAACGACGCGTCGCGCTTACTCTGCCATTCTTTGTGCCCGCAATCTTCGCTATCGCACAGACTGATTTGATTCTCACTGTGCCGCGCAGACTGGCAGAGATCACTGCGGTCATGGCTGGTGTGCGCGTCGTGGAAGCGCCTCGTGAGATCAAATCCTTTCCGTATTTCATGGCATGGCATCCGCGACTCACCAATGAACCCGCTCACAATTGGTTTCGTGAACAACTGCGGTCGGCCGTCCGGACAGTCCGAGCAATTCGAAGCTGACCCTGTCGAGTCAGGACTTAATTGATTGTGTGTGAATGGATGTGGGAGTTGATATCCTTGCCGCAGATTCCGGGCCGATAACGGGCAATGCGGAGGGATTCCTCGGCTGGCCGGTTAACAGTCCAACCTGTATTTCCATCGCCGGCCGCTCAGGATATAGGCTCAGGCGATTTGGCGCAAAGCCGGAATTTTTCCCGGCTACAAGCGCGTTTGATCGGCATAGGGTGGCAGTCACCTGCCGACCCCTGCCACACCGTCGTGCGTACGGGTCCGTGCACGGCGGCTCGAGAAGCTACGCTAGAGCGTGACTACAACTCTGCATGGATGCTGCGGGTGCTCGGCAAGCTCATCGGCCCCGAACGATCTCCGATCAATAGGTCCCGCGCTGATTTGGGCTCACCCTGTTGCCTTGCGAACATCGAGCTTGATTCACACCCCCCGTTGAGAGATGGGGCACCAACATCTTGCATTGCGATGTTCAATCTCATTCCTCCTTGAACATGTGCGTCGCGTGCGTGATCGACGCGCCCGCGCGCATCGCGGCGGCGACTATCGCTGCTTCGGTCAGCATCGCATCACTTGCGCCGGCTTGACGGGCTGCTCTTACATGCAGCTCAATGCAGTATGGGCACTGCGTAGTCAGCGCAACTGCCACAGCCATCAACTGCTTGTGCAACACATCAATGGCACCATCTTTGAACGCCTCTTTGTCAAAAGCCCAAAAGGCTTTCATCGTTTCAGGTGCATTCTCATCAAGCTTCTTCAGGCGAGTGAGATTTTTCATATCAAACATATGGGAGACTCCATTTCTGTTTTGGGTAAGGCGCTTCCGACGATGAGATGCTGGAGAGCGCGTTTGGTTACACGTCTCAGGGCTTCAAGGGTGACTCCCCAAAACGCACGGGAATGGCAAATATTGATCCGTCGATCGTGCGCACCATCACAAAGTTAATTCAGAAATGTGATCGCTTCGGCAGACGTTTATCGCCACCACAGTGGGTCGGAATGTGCCACTTTATCGTCCCCTTCATTTACTCGCCACTGTTTTCCAAGAGGATAGCCTTGTTGCCGAAATAGCCAATCAGGTAGAGCGATACCCCGAGCGAGATGACATCCTTGTAAAGAAACAGGCCCAAAAAACTCATATACCTTATGCCGTGAACGGCAATGGTCGCGCCGGGGGTAGTGAGAAGCATAGTGCTGGTGGTAAAGAACATCACTGTGGTAATAAGGCCCCCAATAATACCGGCTTTAGGCCTGAAATAGCCTGCGGCAATCAACAGGGCTCCGGTGATCTCAGTGAGTCCGATGATGTCCGAGCCGATATAGGGGCCAAACAATTTAAAGTGCCAACTGGTCAGCGGACTGTTGGAAACCAGGGAAATGATCCCTTCGGCGCCGGGAGCGGTCATTTTATAAGACCCGGCCCAAAGGAGCATAACGATCATGCCAATGCTGGTTACAAGGAAAGGGACATGATGATTGTTTATCCATGCGGCCAATCCGGTTAGGCCATGTTCAGTTGATTTCGAAGGCCCAGCCGAACAACCCTGAGAAGGGGTGGCGGCAACCTGCTTGTCGATGTTGAGTGCGGTAGCGGGATCGACCCGGGACATATTCTTCTCCAATCCGGGCAGCACTTCTGCGCTGCTCAGGAACCATTTCTGAGCGTAGGATGGGACGGATTGTCACGCAGAGTATCATTGAGATATCTTATAGTCTCAAATGGATCGACTCGCACCTTTTTTCGAACGGTTTTCCCTCACGGCTCGGATGTTTTTTTCGGGACGCCTGTGCGGAAGCTCCGCAGATCAAAGCGAGCATGCCGCATATCTTCATGTGCTGAAGAAAGGAAAACTGAAGATCACCCGGCCACACGCTCGTCAGATCGTCATTGATACACCGAGCATCCTGTTTTTTCCACGTCCTCGCCTCCATCGTATTCACGGCCCAGAGGAAGAGGGTGCCGAGCTCGTATGCGCCACCATCGAATTCGGCGTGGGAATGTTGAATCCTCTCATCGCATCTTTTCCAGAGCCGCTCTTGCTCCCGCTCGATGCCCTCCCAGAACTCGCACCGACACTGCAGCTTTTGTTCTCGGAAGCCTTCTCAGAATCAGTCGGCCGTCAGACTGCCATCGACCGATTGTTCGAATATGTCTTTGTGCTTCTCATACGATCCACAATGAATGCACACCTTATCGATAGCGGAATTTTGATGGGACTCAGTGATTTGCGTTTGAGCAAGGCAATCGAGGGCATGCATAAACATCCTGAAATTTCCTGGTCGCTGGAGCAACTTGCTCAATGCGCCGGTATGTCCCGTGCGCGCTTCGCTGCTTATTTCCGCCAGGTTGTCGGCATGACACCGTTTGATTACCTAACAAATTGGCGGCTGGGGGTCGCCCAGACAATGTTGCGTAAGGGCAACTCGCTAAAGCTGATCGCATTCGCCGTGGGATATGCAAATGCGACATCGCTAACGCGAGTCTTTACGCAACGTATAGGAATGTCTCCTTCTGAATGGCTCGCTGGTAGCGTCCAGTGATCCGCAATTCGGGAAATCAACTTTTGCAAGATAACCGGCCAATAAGTTCAAGCATGCCTTTTAGGAGGTGTATTTTCTTTCAGTTAGAGTTTCTTCAGAAGCAGGGGCTCCGGCCGAGATCCTGGCCTAAACCCAACATTGACGCCGGTGGCGAATTATCTTTCGTGTGTTGAATCGTTTGCGCTGGACTGCGACTTTAAACTGTGAACGGTCAGGACCTCGTTCGGCACAACCGTCGAGCGCCTCCTCGCCGAGTGCGTTTTTCGCGAACTGACCCGGTTTACCTGAGGAGATCACCAGTAATCCCCTTTCCGGATTGTTGGAAGCATGGTTCTTTTGTGCCATTGTTCGGCACACGGGTCGTCCTACACTTGAAACTGGTCCCGTCAGGTGCTTTCCATGCAAACGCTCGCAATTCACTACACCGCCGGTCTGGTGATCGTTTCTGTCCTTCTCTCAATCGGTGCGTCGCTCGCGGCATTGTCGTTGTCGGACCGAGTGCGTGCGGCCACAAGTGTTGGTCCTCGTCGTTTCTGGCTGACGAGCGGCTCTGTCGCGATGGGTGTCGGAATCTGGTCGATGCACTATCTCGGGATGCTGGCCTTGACGCTGCCGGTGCCTATCTTTTACTTCTGGCCGGCCGTGCTGCTCTCACTGTTGCTTGCAATCGCGGCCTCTAGCGTTGCCCTGAGCGTTGTGAGCAGGGAGACGCTCACGACGCGGCGGCTGCTCGGGGGTGGGCTGATGATGGGCGCGGGAATAGGGGCCATGCACTACACCGGCATGGCGGCGATGCGCTCCAGCGCCATGGAGCACTACAACTTGTGGATCGTGGCTCTCTCCGTTTTTACCGCCGCCGGGTTCTCCTGGCTGGCGTTATGGATCGCGTTCGTCTCGGGAAGGAGCAAGCAAAACGAAACCAGAATACGGATGGCAGCCGGCGTCGTAATGGGCCTGGGAATCGCTGCGATGCACTATATCGCCATGGTCGGTGTTCGCTTCACCTTGAGCCCAATGCAATTCTCGATGTCGGGAACGATCAAAGTGGATCGGCTGGGCGAGTCTGTCATCGCAGTCGTTACCGGGTTGATCCTCCTGGCGGCGCTTAGTACCGCAACTTTGGACAAGTGGAGGTTTCAGGAATTACAGAAGGCTCACAAGGAATTGATGCAGGCACAGCACGCTTTACTGACAAGCCAGGAGGAGCTTCGCAAGGTGAATGCCATGCTCAATGAACTGTCGGTCCGCGACGGACTTACCGGGCTCTACAACCGACGTCACTTCGACGCTGCGCTGGACACAGAATTGCGCCGGGCAGCGCGGAATCTCAGACCCATTTCGTTATTAATGATTGATGTGGACTGCTTCAAGGCCCTCAACGACGGCTATGGGCACCAGCGTGGGGATGACTGCCTGCGAGAAGTGGCGCGCGTGTTGGCGGAGCATCCGCGTCGAGGGTATGACGTTGTTGCGCGCTATGGGGGCGAGGAGTTTGTCATGCTGCTGCCGGACGCTGACTCGTACGCCGCACGAGCCGCTGCGGAGTCCATTCGCCATGCAGTGCATGCGTTGAAGATCGAAAACCATGGCTCAACGGTCGGTAATGTGGTGACTGTGAGCATTGGTGTCTGCTGTGATAGCCCGCACCTCTACGACGAGTCGCAGCGATTCGTCCACCAGGCGGATGCAGCGCTCTACGCTGCGAAGCGCCTCGGCAGAAACCGGGTAGAGATCGCAACTGAGCTTCCAGCATCAGCTTAATTCTCTGTTCGAGCGAAATCAGAATTACTGTGCCCTCCTGATGCCTGTACAAGGTTGCCGCTCCCTGCTGGTCGCGTCGACTTGAGTGCTGTGGTTTCGAGGTAGACCAAGTCTGGTTCCGCTATAACATTTCGATAGATTCAACTCCCAATTGTTGACACCCCCAAGGCGCGTTTCCAGCTTTGCGTGGGCTCGAAACGCCTAATTTTTGATCAATCGACAATTACTGCTGAAGAGAAGCGCTTTTTTAGGGATTTGGCGTACCCAAGGTCCGCCTGCAGGTGAGGCGGCTATGATGGCCAAGCATGCTGAAACCATTCGAAAGAAACTTGAATCTCTGGAAGAAACACCTCGGCCACGTGCCAGACTCGGTTTGGTGCTTTGCCGATCAGCTCGAAACACTTGTGCTCGCGGATAACGATTTGGCGGATATATCGGAAAGGATTGGTGAACTGCGAGGCCTCCGCATGCTGGATTTGGGTCACAACTTCCTGACATGCCTCCCTTCGAATTTTGGAGAGTTGATCCAACTCAGCGACTTCCTTTACCTTCACGACAATCAACTCGCAACTCTACCGCAATCTCTGCAGAATCTGAAGAAACTTCGTTATCTGAATTTGAGCGAGAATCGTTTCCAGGTTTTTCCTGATATGGTCTGCGCGATGACGGGGTTGGTAGAACTGCGTTTCTCCGACAACGAGCTTCAAGACCTACCGGACTCGATCGGTTGCCTGACGAGTTTGCGAGAGCTTCATCTGCGGAACAATCGGCTTAGAACACTACCGGCATCTATCGTGGATCTTGTCGAGCTTCGGCAGATTGATCTGCGCCAAAACCCGATAACAGCTCTACCAGACAGCCTCCTGCATCTGCCGAAACTGGAGAAACTCGATCTCCGTTGGGTGACAACCCTCGAGATGCCGACGTGGCTTGCCGACCTTGAAGCGAACGGTTGCCTGGTCTATAGGTAGAGCGGGCTGGTCGCATCATTCGGACGATCGCGTGACGGATTTGGTCCTCTGAAGTCTCATTGTCGGAAGCGGTCCCCCCGGTATCGAGATACGCATTCTCTGGTATTAGAGGGACACAGCCAACCGGCCTTGGGGAAAATGACTTATGTGGGATGATTTCGCAAATGTACACAATGCAAATCGAATGATTCGCAGAGGTTATCAGTGGAGCTGAGACACTTGCGTTACTTCATCGCCACGGCCAAGCGGAAGGGGTTTCGCGAGGCGTCGCGTTTTCTCAACGTCTCTCGGCCGGCGATTGCCCGGTAGTCGGCTCCGCGACGGCGACGCACCGGAAAACGTATCGGATGATGCGGCACGCCGGAACGTGCCGCATCGCATACCTTACGCGTTCCAACCGCCATCGACCGTCAGGCTTTCACCATTAATGAAAGCCGATCCCGGGCTTGCAAGGAAGGCCACAGCGGATGCAATCTCCTCCGACCTGCCGAAGCGGCCAACGCTCATCAGCTTCTTCATCGTTTTGGCTGCCGGACCATTGTCGTCAGGGCTCAACTCGGTATCAATCGCCCCTGGCTGCACGTTATTGACGGTCACACCCGTGGGGCCAAGCTCGCGTGAAAGAGCACGGGTGAAGCCTCGCACTGCAAACTTGGTAGCGACGTAGAGCACTACTCCAGGCAGAGCCGCTGCTTCGCCATGGCAAGAGCCAATGTTGATGATGCGGCCCCATCCAGCCTTGACCATGCGCGGAGCAATAGCTTTGGTCAGCGCGATCAGCGAGCGTACATTCAGATTAAAGTGCTTGTCATAAGAGTCTTCTGCGGACTCGAGGAACGGTCCGAAGTCCACCGTGCCGGCATTGTTGACGAGAATGTCGAGCCGGCTGCTAAATTTGCCGCCGAACACCTTGTCAACGGACGCAGCGAGCGCTTTGGTACCTTCGACCGTGCTCAGGTCAGCTTGCACAGCCTCCGCATGGCCGCCGGCT
>DATDLS010000578.1:0-2924 GCA_036519195.1 Occallatibacter sp.
ATTTCCTCAACGATTTCGGAGACGAACTGGCCCCGATGATGGTCCATGCTCCGGACTCCTTGCCCAGCAGCTCCGGCGACTTCTCCGTCCCACGGGCTTCGGTGCGCTCGCGTGGAGACAGCGGTTTCATCTTTCTGAACAATTATGTCCGCGGTTACCCGATGCCGGTGCGGCGTGCGGCGCAATTTGAGATTCGCCTGCCTGGCGGTACACTCATGGTTCCGCGGCGACCCATCGATATTCCATCCGGCAGCTATTTCATCTGGCCGTTCAACCTAGGCGTCGATGGGATGACTATTCGCTACAGCACGGCGCAATTGTTTACGCGCCTGCCGGCGAGCACCCAGAGCGACGGACGAGTCACTCTCTATTTTGCCGCGGTTCCCGGAATCCCCGTAGAATTCGCATTCAAGGCAGAGGGGATCGCCGCCGTGCGCTCATCGGGCGCAGAGACAGTCCACGACTCGGAAACAATCTACGTGAGCGGAGTGAAGCCGGGTGTAGAGTCGTCGATCGATCTTGTGGCGAGCGGCGGAAATACCATCCGGCTGGTGGTGCTGACTGCCAAGGAAGCTGAGAACGCCTGGAAGGTTCATATCGGCGGTGCCGACCATTTGCTCCTGACCAGCCAGGATTTCTTCGCTGATCCAGATGCGCAGCAGGCACGCATCTGGCTGCGCTCCCGCGCAACGGCGCAATTTGAGTTCACGATGACTCCGCCGCTTTCCGGACACCCGCAGGCGAGCCTGCCTCTCACCCGCACTGCGGCCACGGCACGGATCGCCATCTTTGCCGCGGAGGCGAAGGCACGGAACCTGGAGTTGCACTGTCGCCAGATTCGCGCTGCCGGTGATGCTCCTCCCGTCAAGATTGGACCGGTACCGGATTGGCGTCCGCATGGAGTCGCTCAGGCGCCGCCCGAAACCGAGTTAGCGCAGGCGGCAACCTGGTCGATTACCGTTCCGCAGGGAGACCTCGACGCGCTTGGCAAGATTGATGGGCTCAGCGAACTGTTTCTCGAAATCAATTATCGAGGAGACGTGGCGAGGTTGTATTCCGCGCACCGTCTCTTGCTGGACGATTTCTACAATGGAGAACCCTGGTCAATTGGGCTTCGCCGTTTTCTCGATGCCGATAGCGCCAACACTCTCGAGCTGAGCATCCTGCCTCTCCGCAAGGACGCTCCCATCTATATCGAGAGCCCGAACCACCTCGATTTTGCACCCAATGGCCAGATCAACACCTTAGAAGGAGTGAGCCTTGTGCCCGAATACCAGCTCGTAATCGATGCCGGGAGCCGGTAATGGTTCGGAACTGGAGCATCTTTGCCTGGGTCGAGGGAATCAATTCCGGGCAAAGCTGCATTTTACGAAAGACGAATTCGGAGAGGGGCGAGGAAGCGTCTTCGGCGCGTTACCGCGCCTGAGGCTGGCGGCTGGGAACGCGGACGATGGGTTTGCGGCCGGAAAAACAGGTCCATGATGGCGCAGGGATGGCGCAGGGAAAGCGCAGATCGCGAATCCGTAAGATGCAGAGCAGAAGAGGTTTTTGGCTGGCCGGATAAAAAATAAAGGACAATCCAACTTTTGTCGGATGCAAGTGTAATTTCCGCTAGCTTAGTCTCCTCGGCGGGCTGAATTTCTTGGGCGGGGGCGTTTGAAAAGTGAAAACGAATACATTTTCAGGATGGATCTCGGTGCTGGTGACGGTTCTTGCAATGGTCGCAGGAATCCGCACCTATGGACAAAATGCCAACTCGAGGGCTCCGGCGCTTTCGAAAACCTACCGAGCAGACGTTTGCGCCCATTCGAAATCCCAAATGATCTCGGTACGTGCAGTCTTCCCTTCAGCCAGTTGCGGTGCTTTGCAGGGCCTCAGTGCGGGTCAGTCTCAAGCTCGGTTCGATCCAAACTCGTGAACGGGTCTCCGAGAGACTTGTATTTCACACTCCTTGCCGCCAAACACGTCCATTCCAGGCGGCTCTGGGTTTTGAATAGGCCATTCAATGCAGCCTGTATCCAAAAATCATCGGTTTTGAAGGATGCCAGGAATTCCACCGCAGGATGGGGACGAAATAAGTCCCGCCAATCCAACTCTCGGGGGTTTCCGGGGAGGGGGCGCATCACTCGTCTATCGTTGGTCTCGCAATTGGGTGAGATCCTTTTCCTATTGTCTAAGAGACCAGCGGACTGTCGCCGGCCCGAGCAGCACAGAAAAGTGGGAGCGCTCCGAACAGATTCCGCATGAATGAAATCGGCTTCGAGGCTTGCAGTGTTGCCGATCCGATTCTTTATTCCATTTTGAAGGAGGTCACAGATGCAAGATTCTATAAAATGTTTGTTGCGGACGCTCACGTTGGGGCTGTTCGCGATTTCTGCCACGATGGCGTTAGGCCAGGGCACCAGTGCGAGTCTCACTGGCCAGGTAACCGACCCCACCGGAGCCGTCATACCGAATGCGACGATTTCCGTCAGGAATACCGACACGAACCTTGTCCAGACCGTAAAGTCCAACGCGACCGGCGTCTATCTGGTCACCCCTCTGCCCCCAGGCAAATACTCGCTTACCGTTGAAGCAAATGGCTTCGTGCGCTACGTGCAGACGGGGATCACACTTTCGGTCGACGTCGCCTCCACGCAAAACGTGATCCTTACGCTCGGAAGCGAGGCGCAGACCGTTACGGTCACTTCGAATGCCGAGTTGATCAATACCACCACGCCTGAGCTCGGCATGACCGTCAACGAAGATAAAATTTCGCAGCTGCCACTGAATGGCCGCGACCCATCGAGCCTGGTCTTCCTTGCTCCAGGAGTCGTCAATGCCAGTTTCGGTGACAGCTATCTGCAGAGCGGCTTCTCCTTCCCGACTGAGACCGGAGCAGCGGCAGGTGGCGGACGCCAGGGCAGCACCTACTACCTGCTGAA
>DATDLS010000579.1:0-17178 GCA_036519195.1 Occallatibacter sp.
AACCCGTCCCCTGCACCTGGCATGTGCAAGTCAGAAAGCAACGCGTCAAATGATTCCGTGTCGATGAGGTGAAGGGCTTCGGCAACGTTTCGGGCTACGCTAACTTGAAACTGATTCATTTCCAATATCGCTTGTAACGTCTCGCAAACTAACTGGTCATCGTCCACCAATAGGATTCTTGGCTGGATTGTCTTTTCGTTTTCCAAACCGACGCACCTCATTTCCAGAGCGATATTTCCCGCTCCATGGAAAGCGTATGCGCATTCTTCATCAGCGGCTGGTCAAATATGAACCATTACTCAGAGAACCGGCGATTACGGTTGAATTGCAGCACAATCGACCGCCAGGCGATTTGCTTTTGGACTTTTCCTTGCCGCGGTAGCTCGCGTGAGGCGCCAATCGCTGGCGCGCCAACCTGCCAGCCTGGCGATCTTTCCGCTGCCATCAACCAAGTGGCAGAGTGGTCCTTGTGGTCCTGCCACTTTGGCCCCTCCGCGCACTGCCACCAACACTGTCGCCTTTTTAGGTTGGTCATTCTGTTGACTTGTGGCGTCCTAAACGCAACTTAAAGTCCGAATTCTGACGGGACTCCCTGTACCTCAAACCCCAAGTTTTTGAAAGAGCCGAGGGTCGTAGTCTGCTCTCGTCGTCTCAATGATCCTGATTTGCCCCCCCGCAAGATGTTCAGGGTTAAGCAGAACATTCCAAGTGTTCGGCAGGATCGCTGAAGGAACACGCGCTAAGGCTGTGCGTTTAAAGTTCAACCATTCATGGCCGAGACCTCTGGTCATGATTGGTAATCTCTTCCAGTCATCGCCCACCGGTACGTATGAGACTTTCGATTTCGATGTCATCTGGAGCCGCGATCTGCATAAGATCCTAGAAGCGGGCCCAACTCGTCTCATTCAGCTCTGTGTGAACGAGGGACTCAACCAGAGCACCCGCAGCGGATTCCGCCAAATAGTCGATCCTGTGGTCGGCTGCGTGCCATCGCGCCGAGTAGTACAGACCGCCTTCTCCTGACAGCCAGTTGAAGGCGCTTATTCGCCACAGATTCAGCATCAAGCGAACATGCCATAGTAAATTTGACCAAGCATCTCTTCGACCGCGCGGCCACCTAGATCGGTGCGCAACATTTGAATCGCAGTACGTCCGTCAAAACGCCTCTTCGCTTCACCCAACCAGTACAACGCCTTCTCCTTGTCGCCAAACACGCGAACGGCCTGGTCATAAACGCGAATCAGGCGCACAAGCTTATCGGACTCATCCGGGGTCAAGTGCTCTTTACGCGCTTTGCGGTGCTTGAGTGTTCGGGCCGGAATTACGACCTCGTAGATATCCTTGAACTCGATCCCGGATGCAGCAACAAAATTCGTCAACGTAGGGACGGGCACACCGGCTTCGACCGTCTCAAGATCGAGCTGTAGGGAAGTCATGAATGGCGTCTGTTGTTCGAGTACAGCTACCTGATCCATCGGTACATTATGCCGCATCGTGCTCAGCGTATTGTACCAAGAAGCTTTTTTCTTGTTCTGTCACTCAGAGCTCTCAATAACCCGTTCAGAATCAACAAGTGGCAATGATATGAATAAAAAAGTCGTCCCAAATCATTGCCTTACCCCATTTCGAACGTTCCAGGCCGAAAGGGTGAGCAGATCCCCGGCTCTGCCTGGGATCTGCTCACCCGATAGTTCTTGCTTCAAAATTCCCAGTTTTCGTAGAAAAACTGGATGACTGGTTGCTGCCAGAACCGTCAGAAGCCGCGTTTCAACGCTGGCCGCAGGCCACCGCGCCAGCGGCGCGTAGCGGTCATTACAGTTGGCCACGGTACGTGCTCAGCGGTAGCCGCGCGCGAGCAGGTATTTCGCCCCAGCCTCGAAGGCCTTGGGACCCGGCACGAAGAACCCGAACGCATCGGCCAATCGACCGATCACATTGAACGAGAAACAGACAGCGAGCGCATCTTCGATCTGTTGGCGTGAGGCACCCGCGGCGAGGACTGCTCGCAGGTCATCGGCATCCACCGCGTGCTCGCGCGTCAACTTGCCCAGCATGAGCAGCGTCGCGCGCAATGGCTCCTCAATGGCTGCGGTGTCGAGATCGAACAACACTGCGGAGACCTTTTCCCCGTCGCGATATGCCCCTTGCGCGACGGCCGCATGCGCCTTGGTACAGAAGTCGCACTGGTTGGTCTTTGCGACGAACGCGGCCATCAACTCGCGATCACCGACAGACCAAGGAGATGGTCCGCGCATCGCCTCATGCGTCACTTCCGACATCGGGCCACCATAGAAGTCAGCCCGGTACTTGACAAGCTTGATGACGTCGAGCACCGGCTGGCGCGAGACCGTTCGAATGAGCGCGAAAAGTGCCTTCGTACCGAAACCGTGGCCGTAATCGAGGATGCGAAGTCGCATGCTCACCCCTTCCGGGTCACGGCCTCAAGGGCCGCAAGAGCCCCGTCGTACTGCCGAGTGGCTTGCCCGATCGCGCTGCAAACCACGATCTCGAAGACCTGGTCTTCACTGAGGCCCGACACCCTCGCGGCGGCGATGTCCTCGTCGGTCACCTTATACGCATGCCGAGCAACTTTGTCGACGAGCGCACCGAGTGGTTCGCCAAGACCGCTGTTGTTGAACGCGGCTCTGCGCTCGGAGGGCGACGCCTTGCCGTCCCCTTCCAGGATTCGCCTCGCCAGCGCTGTTCGCGCCTGTCTGATATCCGACACGTAGTCTCCTGTCTAGACCGCGGCACGGGCGAACGCCTTTGCTCTCCACAATCAGCTATCTGCATGACGCACTACGCCAGCAGCACATGGTGAAACTCTGAATGAGCTGATCTGCTCGACCAGCATCTCTAACTTCCCGTCTCATTGTCACAACTTTCCCAACAGGATCGTCCTTGCTGGCAGATTGAGCGATGAACGTAATGGTCGTCCGGACCAGCTTTGCCCATCGTCTTGAGGCACCAGTAGGTGGTGGTCGATCCCAAGAGCTCGGCGTGCTCCTCGTCGAAATTGCCGAAAGCAGCGTAGGACGACTTGCTGCGAAGCGAGGCGCAATGAAGTTGTACGAGCGTCGTCGACATGTCGGATCTCCTTAGCCGATAGAACTTGGATCGCGCTGCATCTGCCCTGCAGCGAGCAACACGGTGCGGTAGATGGCGGTCTGGAACAGTTGCGTCTTGAATCCGTTCTGGGAAAGCGGCGTGGCCCCTTGCATGGCAGCACTGGCGGCAGCGCGCGCGATCGCTTCATCGATTGACTTGCCGGTCAGGACGGCTTCGGCGGCAGCGGAACGGATCGGTGTTGGCGCGGCAACACCGAGAACGATAGATGCCTTCAGGCAACGGGCGCCGTCCATCACTAGAACCACACCGGCATCCGCGAGCGGCCAATCGAAACTCTCCTTTTCGCCATATTTCTGATAAGCGGACCGCGTGCCTGACTCAGGCGCGGGGACAAACACAGCGGTGATAATTTCGCCCGGTTGGACAACTGTCTCGTTGACAAGACTCTTCTCCGGAGGCACATAGAACTCGCTCATGGCTACCATCCGTTTGCCTCGCTTGGACGTAAGTTCCACCTGAGCGTTCATCGCGAGCAGCGGGACAGCAGTTGAGGAGGGATGGACCATCGCACAGGTACCGTTGTTCATCACGGCGTGATACTGATTCTCGCCTGCGTGCGCGTGGCAGTCGTCGCTCGAGCCGCTCTTCTTCTTGCAGTCGAAGTCACTCGAGCGGAAGTACCAGCAGCGGGGCCGCTGCATAATATTCCCGCCCAGTGTCGCCATGTTCCGCACTTGCGGCGTAGCGGCATGGCCGGCGGCATCGGCCAATGCGGTATAGCTTTTTTGGATCTCCGGATGAGCCGCTATTTCGCTCAGTGTAGAAAGTGGCCCCAGGTGCAAGCCATCCTTGTCAGTGGTGATGCCGCGGAGGCCGGCAATGTTGCGGATATTGACGAGCTTGGCCGGCGCGACGATGTCTTCTTTCATCAGGTCGAGCAGGTCGATCCCGCCTGCCTTGATGGCGGCGCCGTCGCTGAGTTGGCCGAGAGCTTCGTCCACCGTAACGCAATCAACGAACGCGAACTTGTTCATGCCTGCACCTCCTGAACTTTGCCGAGCGCGGTGAGTACGTTTGCGGGAGTCATAGGAATCTTCCGCATCCGAAAGCCTGTTGCGTTATAAAAGGCATTGCCGATGGCCGCGGCCAGGGTAATGATCCCGGCAGATTCGCCGATGCCCGCCGCATCGGTTGAACTCTGCGCGATGTAGTTCTCGACGAGAGCTATTTCAATGTCGGGGACCTCGCGGGCACCGAGGATCTTGTAGTTTTCGAGATTCGCGTTCAGCATGTAACCGGCGTTGCGGTCCATGATCCGTTGCTCGAACAGAGCATAGGAGATGCCCTGGAGAATGCCGCCATTAATCTGGCTGATGACGCCAGTTGGATTGATGGGACGGCCGCAGTCGTGTGCGCCGAAGACCTTCTCGATATGCACCCGCCCGGTCTCGGTATCGACCGCAAGTTCGACGTAGTCGACCCCGCCGTAGGTGAGGCGTTCTTTCGAGTATTCCGCTACGCGCGTCGCCTGGGCCGAGATCTCATCGGTAGGCAGTTTCGCCGTTACCTGCTTCAAGGTAAAGGAACGGGACGCATCATTTTTGAAAACGATGCGTCCGTTCTGGACGGCTAGATTGTCAGCAGTTGTGCCAAGTCTCGGAGCTACCGCGTCGAATAGCTTCTGCTTCGCCTGATAAGCTGCGTTGCGGGCTGCAGGCGAGATGGAACCAGTAGTGACGCTGCCTCCGGAATCTGGTCCGATGGGGTAGCGCGTATCCCCAATGCGAATGACGACGCTCGAAGGAGGAATACCAAACTCCTCGGCGACGACCACAGCAAGCATGGTCTTCGTTCCGGTTCCCAGATCCTGGACCGCGGACATCAGTTCCACGGAGCCGTCGCGTGAGACGCGCACTTCGCATGACGAGTTCATGCTGACGAACCGGTACCAGACCGATTGTGCAACACCCATGCCGCGTTTGATTGGTCCTGTGTCAGCGCCTGCCGGTCTGCGATTACGCCAATTGGTGCGCTCAAGGATGACCTGTCGTTCGGCTTTGCGGGCTGGACTGTCATCGATTTTCTCGCGGAGTGCGAGCGGGTCCATGTTGAGCTTCAAGGCGAGATCGTCGATCAGCTGCTCGAAAGCAAAGCACCCCGGCGGATGGCCAGGTGCGCGGAATGCTGCGCCCGGCCCGGCGTTGATAAAGACGTCGTATTCCTCAGTCAGAAGATTAGGGCACTTGTACAGGTTGGTCGCCGGACCAGCGGTACCGGCTCCGGTCCCGACACCGGCGGTCCCATAGCTTACCAACTCGATCGCGGTAAGCGTGCCGTCATGCTTGGCGCCAATCCTCAGCTTCTGGTGAGAATCCGGCCGATTGCAGACAATATGTTCCTGACGGCGGTCGAGCATTAATTTGACTGGAGCATTCGCCTTTCGAGAAAGGTTAGCCGCGACCACGCCCTCGTTGCCCGCGCCAAACTTGGCTCCGAATCCGCCCCCCATGTACTCGGTGATGACTCGGACCTTGCTCTTCGGGAGTTTGAACACATCGGCAAACTCACTGCGCACGCTCGCTGTGCCCTGGGTTGAAGCATAGACGGTCACTTCTTCCGGCTTCCAGTCGACGACAAACCCGTGGGTTTCAAGGGCCGAGTGCGTTTGCACCTGAGTGAAGTACTCCCCTTCCACTGTTACGTCCGCCTCGGCAAAACCCTTTTGGATATCGCCGACGGTCTTGCGCTGAGGGCCGTGAACATTGCCTTTCTGGGGAACTCCTGCTGGACCGCCACCGCCGCCTGCGCTACCACCAGCATCGGCTGGGCCGGGAAAGACAACGGGAGCGTCATCGGCGCGGGCTTCTGAGCGATCGACGACAAATGGCATCGTGTCGTACTGAACCTTGATCAGCTTTGCGGCGTCGTTGGCGATCTGTTGGGAAACAGCAGCGACGCCGGCAATCGGTTGGCCCGCGTACCGGACAACCGGATACCGCGAAGGAGTCTCCAGCTTGGGATCACGAAGTTCGGCAGCGCCGTAAACATGCTCTATAACATGCACTGCACGGACACCTGGCAGCTTTTCGGCTGCGGTTGTGTCGATTGAGACGATGCGTCCGTGGGGAACCGTCGCATCGATCATGCGCGCGTAAAGCATACCGGGGAGATTTACGTCGGCGGTGTACCTGCCCGTGCCCATCGCCTTCGCTGGCCCGTCGTACCTTTCGGTGGGCTTGCCTATGTAAGTGAGTTCGGCATTTGCGGGTAGGGGTGGTGGTTCGTCCTCGCGGACTTTACGCTCTTTCTGCTGGAGGCCATCCTGGGGGATGCCCCACACGAAATTCTCGGTGCGGGTTGGAACGGCGGGCGTCGTTTGGGTTGAATCCACAGGCATTTTATGCCTCCCTTCCGGCGCCGAGCGTGACCAACCGAGCGGCTTGGTTGCGATGCTCGGCTACGTCAAGCGTTGCGGCGAAGACCTTCGGGTAAGTTCCGCAACGGCAAAGATTACCGCTTACCGCATGTTTCACGTCGTCCAGATTTGGATTTGGATTGCGTTCCAGCAGTGCCGCGCAACTCATCACCATGCCGGGAGTGCAGAAACCGCATTGCATGGCGTCGTGCTTCACAAAAGCGGCCTGCACTGGATGCATCGCGGCGCCGTGGGAGAGCCCCTCAATGGTTGTGATCTGGCGTCCTATCGTGTCGATGGCAAGCGTCATACATGCCAATGTCGGGGTTTTGTCGATCCATACCGTGCATGCGGAACACGAGCCCCGGTCGCAGACGACCTTAGTCCCAGTCAGCCCGAGGTTGTCCCGCAGTGTCTCGGCCAGGGTGTAGCGAGGCTCGATGGTAACCGAATGCTCCTGTCCGTTGACATGCAGCTTTACGGGAAGGGCGTCAGGCCCGAGTGCCCGATCGGAATGTAGAGCCTCTTTTGTTTCGCGGGCTAGCGCATTCGCGGACTCAATGACGGTGGTAGCGGCCGTCACGCCAGCACCTTTCAGAAATCCACGGCGGGAGAACTGAATCTTCGGAGTGTCTGCCATAGGAGTAGCCTTTCGGAGTTTCGATTGATTTCGGTCAGTGTCCGGCTACGAATCACCGTCAAGCTTCGATGCCAATACTCTACATCCGTCGACGGTCGTTGCGCTATTGGGGAGAACCGGACAGGGCAAATTCGCATCGACCGGAATCTCTCGCACGGGACTCTATTCATTGGATTTAAGACGTGGGAGAGGCAATGGGTACTCCCCTCTTGTACCATGCTTTGCGACACCCATACGATAAGCTACGGAGTTCCCCCCAAGAGAGGTCGAGGTGAAGATTAGGCGAATATGGCGCGATCGAGCAAAGGCAGATGGAACTGCACTGGAGGCGAGTGATGAGCTGCAGCGCCTATACCACGCTATGGATTGCGCTTGTGGGTTCAAGCAGCTTTGCTTCATGCGCAATTGATCTGAACCGGAACGCGACGGCAAGTGAGCCACGAAAAGGAACGAGTTGAAGGTCCAACAACGATTCGATGATGACCGATCTCTTCAACCGATGGGAGCAGGTTTGGCAGGAAGGAAAATTTGACTTGGTGTTAAGCTGCGTGGCGGAGACTTATATCCGACATGACCAAAAAGGCGATCGTACCCGTTGTTCGGAAGAGAGATGAGGCCAACTCCGCCGTCGATGAGCGTGGCGTCAATATCCATGAGGAAAAGGTTCATCTTCCTGGCGCGATCGAGCCGAGCGGAACCTGTGAGCAGATCATTTGGCATGAAAGCGACCTTATGGCATTCGAAGGCAGCAAACTTTGAAACAATCTCTGAACCTAGGACCGCGGCCAGTATGCACATTATGGGAGCCGCAATCAGCAACAGCTCAAAGGCTCGATGGCGGAACCGGGCGTCATCCGTTGGCTCCAACACGAGGATTAGCGTCCCAGCCCCAGTGGACGAGGTTCACAGGTTGCCGGGATTACGGCTTCACCGGGTTTTCAAACATGCGGTTCGGGCAGCGAGCGCTGGCCGCGCTGCTTCGCTCCCGGTACGCTGAGCCTGGCGGCGGCATCTTCCAGGGTGGCATTGATTTCTCCGCCCACCAGGATCGCAATGCCGCTCAGATAGAACCAGAACATCAGAATAATGAGCGCGCCGAGAGAACCGTATAACAACCCAAAATCACTGAAGTGATGCACATACAGCTTGAATAGCACGGAAACGGCCACCCAGATTACCGCCGCGACGATGCTTCCAGGCAGTAGCCATTTCCATTTCTGTTCCAGGACGTTCGGAGCGAAGCGGTAGAGGCAAAGAAGCGCCAGAATAAGCAGCAATGCGGCGGTCGGCCACTGGGCGACCCTCCAAAGGTAGAATGGACCCAAACCGGGCACGAACTGATGCAGCAGTTCAGGGCCGTACACCACAATGGTCAATGCGGCGGTAAGCAGCATACCTAGGGCAATCGTCAGAATCAAGGCGAGGAGGCGAGACTTCCACCAAGGCCGGCTTTCCTTCAGATCGTAAATGGCGTTGAGAATACCGATAAGTCCGGCGGTTGCCGAGGAAGAGGACCAGAGCGCGAAGAGCAGCGAAAGCCAGATTCTACCGCTGCCCGTCGTCTGCGCCAGCACCTGTTGTACGAGCCTGGAAGCGGTGGAAGGCAGGACTTCTCCCACGTACTTCATTAAGGTGCCTTGCGAACCCGGAGCCGAGCCAATCATCGAAACGATGCTAGTTACGCACAAGAGCATGGGGAAAAAACCCAGGAGAAACCAGAAGGCCAATTCGGCCGCTCGGTTAGTGACATTGGCGCGCGCGGCTCCACGTGCGGCAATGCGAATTAGCTCCCTCGAACTCAACCCGGCCAGTTTAAGAACTGTTGCCATATTGCTTCCTCTTTGTCCAGGTGGGATGCTATGGCCTGTCCATCGGAAACCCTCTCCGCCAAGTCCGAGACTCGGAAGAGCTAGATGGCCGGGCCCTGAGGAATATTCCCTATGATGCGGCCCTTTTGCTGGGCTAAGTCCGGACTGGGATGAAGAACCTTCCAACTCAATCCGAGATGGCCCTTCCTCTTGCACCAAATTCGTTCTGGCATCGATGTTCATTCTTCATAATGGCTCCCTAAAGCCGACCTGAGTTTAGGACGGCGAGAAACGCCACAAGCACGCTTCTCTCCTTGAGGACATGTGGTGCGAGCAAAAGTGAACGATACGAAGATTGTCGCGGTCGGATTCTAGCCCGAAAAGAAGTTTTGCTCGCCCGTATAACGGTCCACGCAAGAGCTCGAATTAGCGAGTCCGCTCTCAAAGCCCGGGCCAATGGAATTGACTAAAAGGCGAGGTGTCTCGATGGAATAGTCATGAGGATCGTCCCAGGGATAGTACGACGGGGAGTCCAACTCCATGAGTTCGTAGTAAGGCTTCGGGTCCGAGTAAGAGATGGGGCAGTCGACACCGACGCCGCCCGTCGAATGGATGCGAAAATCGGAGGCGTGCAGCCGTGGGGTAAAAGACGCCCAGTGGACGGTGCCTCCCCCGGCACCCTTGCGGCAATTGTTCGCGCCAAATGCCAACGGTGCTGACCTCCCGTGATTCGCAGGCCGTTCCCATAGAGGTTGTGAGCTCCCTTTTTATCGCTCACTCAGTCGCGTTCGGTATCCCAGAACGGCCCGGCATCGAAGTCAATCACACCATGTCTCGCTCGCGCCAGACGTTGTAAGGGCACACCGCTTTCCGCGCCCACGCTTTCGCAAGCTCGCGTTCATCGAATACAACCGGCGCATCCAGGTTCACAAGTCGCTGCTCGATATGGTTCTACACAAACAATTCGCTGAGCGACACCCTGAGAGAGCTCCTGTTTCGGCCACTGCACGATGTCAATCGAATCCGGCCAGACGCGGTGGATGCATGAGCAGAATTGAGTAAATTGGAGTTAAGTGTCGTGGCACTCAAAGGATCAGGAATCACGCTCGCGCAGAACTGGTAGCAGGCTTCTCCACGGTCGGTGAGGCCTGGACGCCGAATCCGTTGCGGACCGACTCGGTCAGTCGTGGCTTATTCATCTCCCTTTTAACGCGGGAGACAATCTTTCTTTCATTCTCGATCCGGCTTTTCTTTTTCATGAAGCGGCCATTCTTTGAACGACGAGCAGTGAATTACCGTATCGAGTTCGGAGCCGATCTTTCTCAAGGCATCTCGCAAAAGGATGAGACAGCGCGTATGCGTGTCTATCCGGCAGCGGCGTTAGCGCCGCCACCGCGAATATCCCCAGCCGCCGCCACCGAGCAGAAAAAGCACTAACAGAACAATTACGATTGTTTCCATGTTGTAACCTCACTCGCAAGACGAAGCGGACCGCCTTTGTAACGACTGTCCCACTTCTTCCCTACACCTGATCCTAAGAGTGGCCCAGACCGTTGTCTGATCAAATTGGACCACTCCGAGAGGAACCAAGCTCAGGCTGAACACACCAACGTGAGTCACCTGTAGCTTCAAAATGTTCACGAGTTCCTGCGCTGTTCCTGGCATGATTCCGACGGTCACGGAGCAGTGGCCAAAGCCACGTCACACCAGGACTCAACAGCGCGTCTGATCGGCACATAATAAACAACTTGAGCAGATCAAATTGCATCCCATTCCCTAAGAATGAATCTGCGATTCACAAGGTCAGGCAGGTCATGAAGACTGAACAGCACCGGAGAAGATCCGCCCTCGGCCAATCGTCCGAAGGCAGAGAACTAAACATCGAAAGCGCGACCGCCAGTTACGAGGGATGGATGCGCAGTTGTACTGCGGTCGTCTCGTCCGATCTTCGATCGAAACACGAGCAGATGAGAGAAAGCCCATTCCAGTTCTTGAGGGGTACCTTCTACAGATGGGCTCAACTCTGGCCGTCTATCTGTGCCGAGTTGTGTGACGCACCGAAGGTTCTTGCGGTAGGGGATCTGCATGTCAACAGTTTTGGAACCTGGCGGGATGCCGAGGGCCGCCTCTGCTGGGGTGTCGACGATTTCGATGAGTCTTACCCGCTGGTCTACACAAACGACATCGTCCGTTTGGCCACTAGTCTGAAGATCGTGATCGATGCCGGAAGCCTGTCCATCAGGTTTAAGGACGGATGCGGTGCCATCTTGGACGGATATCTGCAATCACTCCGCGGGGGCGGTTGTCCGATCGTCCTCGCCGAACGAGAGCAAAACCTGGACAAACTGGGAACGGACAGCTTCAAGCCGCCTTCTGACTTTTGGGGGAAGCTGAACCGCTTGCCAACAGTCAGGTACTCGCTTGCCAACGACCTGAAGCATGCACTGGAGAAGACGCTGCCCGACTCGAAGATGGATTACAAAGTCGTCCGACGTGAAGCTGGGTTGGGGAGTCTCGGACAGAAACGATTCGTAGCAATCGCAACATGGCAGGGCGGCCTTATTGCCCGAGAAGCAAAGTCGATGCTCCCTTCCGCCTGCTCATGGTTGAATGACCAGATTGGGCATCGTCAGTCCTACTACGAGGAAGCGATTAGCTCGGCGATACGCTCTCCTGACCCGTTTCAAGTTATCGAAGGATCATGGCTAATCCGGCGTCTTTCTCCAGACTCAAACCCGATCGATATTCAAAACCTGCCTAAGCATCGAGATGTGCTTGTGCTCCTGCATGCGATGGGCTCTGAAACGGCAAACGTGCACCTGGGAACGAAAGGTCAGACGACCAAGATTCTGAACGACATGCAAAAGAGGAAATCGAATTGGCTGCGGGATGCGGCCGCGCGAATGGCGCGAGTCGTCGAAAAGGATTGGAAACACAATAGGAAGTCCTGAGAACACGGACGCATGAATAAACTCATTTTCCGCTTTCTGATTGGCGGCACGCCCGTGCCGGCTTTGCGTTAGTAGGAGATGCAGTTCGTCCAAAAAGTTTCGCTGGCCGGTTTGGTGCTGCACCGTCGATTGCGCTCGCTACTCTCGGAGGACTGACAGTTGCAACGGAGGGCAGGGACTACGCTGCAATTGAGGCTCGCTCCATGATCGCCGAAGCGATCGCGCTCTTCATCTATGCATTGATCGTAAGCAAAATCATGATTGCGCTATAAACCGCCGGCCTTAGTTGCGACATCGGCACTCATGCTGCGATGGCTAGCCAGTGCCTTTGGGCTCCGGTTTGACTGAGTGCGATAGGACGGAGCACTGAGAATCGGACTTGATGTTTCCTCTCTGCAGCACTTTCGCTCGAGGGACTACGCTGTGCGCTTCGTCTTCGGCAGCATCGTAAGGGTGTTTGCGGGATTGATAGCCGGGCGGTATGGTCCGGGTGTCGCCGGACTCTTCCTCGCATTTTCAGCGATTTTTCCCGCTGGAGCCACGTTGATCGAGAAGCAGGAGAGGGAGAAAAAGCGGCGAGCCGGTCTAGATGGCACTTCAAGAGGAAGGGCCGCCGTAGGCATCGATGCAATAGGAGCGGCGATGGGGGACTCTGGGCCTAATTGCATTCGAAATACTGATTTGGCGCCCCTGCCCAGTCATTCCAGTCCGGCCATCCTTATCATCGCGGGGCTGGCATGGCTCGCAATTTGGGTTATGGCCTAGCGAATTCGTAAAGCCATGAACAAATTGAAAGCGGCTAGGCGGCGAAAAGGTCACTTAGAGTTATGCACTACCGCTGAACGGAGAGCTTCAAACACACTCGTCCGTTCATCGCCAGGTCAGTGTGCTGGACAGCAATCGCCGCTAGGTTAGAGACCACCAACAGAAAGTTCCCGTTAAAGATTGCTACGACCTCTTCCGAAAAATAGAAAGAGAATCACGATTAGCAGGATAAGGCTGACGCCGCCCCCGCCGTAGTAGCCGACTCCGGGGCCCATGTAGTAGCCGCCCCCACCGAACAGGAGCAAGAGAACGATGAGAATCACTATCACTCGCATGCGCGGAAGTTTAGCACATAAGGTCGGCTCAGTTCAGGCCGTTTTCAGCCCGGATGAAATTTCGGGGAAGCACAGGCCGGAATCGCTGATCTGGGCGAGCCTAGCGCACTTCCCGCACGGAGCCATCCTCCAGAGATTGGTCATTTTGCGTTAGGAGTAACCCGCTTTTCGTCAAACCGACAGCAGGGTAGAACGGAAGTGCAATTTTGACCAACTCAGAGGACACGGTGTGTATAGGATGGGTTCTACATTGGCGGTCGTGTCCCTTTCGGAGTGACTGCACACGGTATCCCGATCGGGCCTTTGCAGTTTGACCGATTGGAAGCTGCCCCGGCCGCCAAATGTACATCTCGAACTCAGGGCAATGTCGGCAACACTACCGAGGAGGTTTTGATGGCAGATCAAACGGCCGCGCTAATACGTCGAGAAGAAGTCGCGGAAGGTACGATGGCCTTTCACTTCGAGAAACCATCCGGATTCAGTTTCAGAGCGGGCCAGTTCGCCGATGTGACCCTCACCGACCCACTGGAAACTGACGCCAAGGGGAACACACGCACATTTTCCATCGCGAGCGCTCCCTCTGCAAACGAGTTAGTTTTCACCACACGCATGCGTAATACCGCTTTCAAGCGCTCGCTGGAGCAAGTGGCGTTAACCGCGGAAGTGAAGATAAGCTCAGCCGCAGGCTCCTTCACCCTGCACAAGAGCCTGGCAAAACCGGCCATTTTCCTTGCGGGCGGAATCGGAATCACACCATTTCTTAGCATGGTACAACAGGCCGACCGGGATCGCCTGTCGCAAGAGTTATACCTGTTCTATTCCAATCGGCGGCCCGAAGACGCTGCTTTCGTGGACATTCTGAAGGCCTTGGAGACGACGAATCCCAATTTCCGCTTGATCTGCACCATGACAGAAATGTCGAAATCCAAGAAAGAATGGAAGGGCGAGACGGCTCTGATAGACAAGGAGATGTTGTGCAGGCATTTGGCCAACTTGCAAGGACCCATCTACTACATTGCCGGGCCGCCCACTATGGTGACAGCCATGCGCGACACGCTTGTGAGTGCCGGGGCCGAAGAGAACGACATTCGAACCGATGAGTTTGTTGGCTACTGAGATTTCGAACCTGTGCCTCGCCAAAAAGCGAAGGATGGGAGACTCCAGATGACAAGGCGAGAACTCTTACCGGAATATGGAGGACACAATGCCCCAAAGCAACCATGACTATGCCGCGGATTTGCACATCCACGCCGCGCACGCCCATACGGCCGCCGCCGCCGCCGCACACCACCGGGGCGATCACGAGGCCGCGGAAGAGCTGAGCTTGAGGGCTCAAGAGTACTCAATGGAAGCTGCCGAGAAGACGAATGCAGTCGCGAGGCGAACTCCAGAGCCCCTAAGGGCTTAGATCGTCCAAAGACATGCTCAACGTCTTGCACCCGCGTGAGAGTCTACTCAACTCGGGCACGGGAAGCGCAATTTCTTGGCAGCGAGTTCGAGGTCGGCCTTCCGCCGATACGGTTGCAGCGGGACCGCGACTAGAAGCGACCGGGCCGCCGACCCGCTTTGTATCTGGTCACTCTGATCTGATTGCTCTGAATCTTTCGTTGCCAGAGTCCGTGATGACAACTTCGTCAAGAAGCCGCACAAGATAGAATTGTCGTTCAACGATGCCTGTCACCAGCAATCTCACGATCCAGCCCGGTAAAGGGTAGAAATATGCGGATGCCAAGGTTTTTCGGGCATGACAGGACATTCATGCAGCCCATCGTGTGGATTACCACCCTCTTCATGGTGGCGTTTCACATTGGCGAACTGGCTGCACTGTTCCTATTCAGCTGGAAGGCACTCCTGCTCGCGTTGGCGCCTTGGTGGGCCGCCGGGAGTCTCGGCATCGGAATTGGGTACATCGGCTTCTTGCCCATCGAGGCTACAAAACGCCGAAATGAGTGGAATATGTTCTTACTATATGCGGAACGTTAGCTCTGGAAGGAGGTCCGATTTGTTGGGTCGCGACACATCGTTTGCATCACCAGAAAACGGACAAGGAGGGCGACCCGCATTCCCCGCGCAACGGCGGCCAAAATCAATTGACAAATTATCGACAATCCAACGGGAATCTGGCTCATACTAAAGTTCGCGCCGCAACTTGCGCTTTCGGAGACCTGCCAGCAGGATTTTAGAGTCAACCCTAAGAGCCAAGGTCCGACTTTGGGAGATTCCGTAGAGTCTTGAAAAGAATACATTGACTTTGAGCAATGGCAGAAGCGGTGTACTTCCTGATTAGGTCCCATTGATCTTCAGGAAAGCCCGACATCAAAAGTGCTTCTCCTACATTTCGCATATTCTCTTCGGCTTCTCGCTGTTCTTCGTCAAGACTTAGCTCCATATTTGTTCCCTCTCTCGCACCAAATCATCGGAATTAGGGCCAATGAAAACCCCGCCAGCTCCCAATCCGACGGGGTACACAGAGGCCTTTGTCGTGTTTCGCATCTTCGGCGAATTCTGATCGAACCATAGCTGAGCGCAAATTGTAAGTCAGCCGCAGTAGCGGGTAGTGAAGCTGAACTCGTAAGCGCTAAGCCTTGTTTCCTTTTGCGACCCTGGCGGCCAGTACCTCGTCGCGCTCGTGTGTGTTCTTGGAATGCTCGTCGGCCTGTTTGGTGAGTTCTTGGGGGGTCAGATGATCCGCTTTGTCGTGACCAGCTGCATCATGAGCGTGTTCCGCAAGATTGTGAAGTTCAGCCGATCGATTATGCGTGCTCTGAGTCATGGTCTTTCCTCGGGGACATGAGAGTTTAGGCAATCACAGATTGCCCGGACAAGCAAAGAACGGCAATAGCGATTACCAATTCAGTGTTTCATTCTGCCGGGTAAAGTGCTGAGCAATCGGATACATTAATGGGCAACATCGTAGCTAAGCATTTTCAATTCACCACGAATTCGCGGCGTACCCCGTGTCGGATTCCCCGCGAATGTGCGAAAGATCAGTTCTCGCAATTCCCTGCTGACACATTTTCTGCCCACATGTTTCCGATGCCGCGAGAGCCACGTCCAGTAGAGCTTGAATCCTGCTCGATGGCAGCGAAAAACAATATCTGGCTGGACGAGGATCAACGCTCGCCTCCACCCGCTCCACAATCGGCGCAACACCACCCAGAATAATGGGTCAGAAGTGGCAAGTCGCGACCGAGGATTCTTCCTCTTCAAAACGTCGAGTTGTTGCCGCAGCGCCAGGTTTTCCAGGATCGCAGCGAGAGCGAAAACATCGAGCAAAGAAACCGACTAGGTAGCCACAGCACGCGAACCATTCGACCAGTTTTACATGAGAACAGGCCGAATTCGGAATCCGGTTTACATACTTGACTTGAAAGCCGATCTGTATTTTGGCGAAGCACAGGTTAAGATTAGAGATAATCGCAGCGAAATCTGCGGGGTCGGATTTCCGGCACTACTGGGCCCCTCCTCTCTCTCGGGTGGTAATCCCATCCCTGATGGGGGAGGAGACGCCCTGAAACAATGAACCGAAACCACAATATAACTGAAAAGCTGAAATCTGGAATCCGCGTTCACCCCAGAACCGGATGTTGGAATTGGCCTGGGCCTCTCCGCTACAGTTATGGCAGTTGTGACTTCAAAGGGATTGATGGTCTAAAGGTGTAATTGAATAGCTGGTCTCCCCTGATCGATCGATTTGTTGCGTGATATACACATGCGCATAAATAAATGGACATGCTGCTCAACAAAAAAACGTTAGATACGACTGGATCAGTTGTGGATACGACTGCATCTCCGTAAAGACGCGTGTGAGGGTGGCAAACAGGGCATCCACTCCGCTGAAGAAACGATTGTGCGTTCCGTTCTTTCGCGTATGCTGCCAGAGCCGTTCGGTGGGATTGAACTCTGGTGAGTAGGGGGGCAATTGATGCACTTCCAGCCAGTGCCGGTTGGAGTTGAACCAACTCCAGACTTGCCTGTCCTTGTGATAGGAAGCATTGTCCTGAATCAGAATTGCTCCTTGACGACGGTATCGTTGGGCTAGCTGTTCGAGGACCACCAGATAGTTTTCGGCGTTAAAGACCGTATCCTGCCTATATTCGAATCGAACATTCCAAAGTTCGATGGCGCCGAAGATTTTCACGCTTTTGCGTTCTCCGGTGACGGGAACTTCCGGTGGGCAATTCACACGGCTCCA
>DATDLS010000580.1:0-51883 GCA_036519195.1 Occallatibacter sp.
GAGAGCGTAACGCTTTCGAGAAGTGCATTCCTCACCAGGCGCCCGCGCGATGCTCCCAGCGCGACGCGGACTGCCGTCTGCTGCCGGTTCTTAAGCCCGCGGGCCAGCAGCAGGTTGGCGATGTTAGCGCAAGCCACCAGCAGCACACAACAGGCCGTGACCATGAGCAGCAGCAAGCCTTCGCTGTAATCTCTGCGTAAGAACGAGAAACCTGCGCCGCCTGGCGACAAGCGAAGCGTCTGCTTCTGCCAAACAGCTTTTTCCTGCGGACTCATATCCGCCAGGTGGCTGGCCAGCCAGCCCTGCAATTCAGCCTGAAGGTGCGCCTGGAGCGCTTTCGGATTCGTTCCGGCGCGTACTCGCCCGATCAAGTCCAGCCAATCGATCCGCGTGTTCTTAATTCGCGCCGTTTTCCCCAACATCAATGGCTCGGCCGTCAGCGGCATCCAGATATCGGGCAGGCCCCAACTCGTCATCTTCGCGCCAACGAAACCTGCCGGGGCCACGCCTATGATTGTGAACGCCTGGCGGTTGATCCGGTATGTGGATCCGACGACCGACGGATCGGAGCCATACTTCTCCTGCCAGGCATGGAAGCTCATCACCGCGACCGGGGGCGCGCCCTCCAGGTCGTCGGCGTCGACGAACAGCCTTCCGCGCCAGGCGGAAACGCTCAGAGTCTGAAAAAAGTTTCCGGAGACGTACTGGCCATTCGCTGTATCTGGCGGCCCCGATGAGCCGGAGCGCTGCACTCCCAGCGGCATGTTACCCGCCTGGAGCGCTGCCAGATCTTGGAATCCCGGCGTGTTTGCGCGAAATAGCTTGTATGCTTCCCACGAGAAGAGACTCCAGTTGCCCGCCTCGTCGTTGCTGTCCTGGCTGTATCCAGCCCAGTCGCAGCAGTGGGGCTGATCTCCGATGCGCCACAACTGATCTGGCCTGGAGACAGGCAGGGATTGCAACATCACCTGCTGCACCAGCGTGAAGATCGCCGTCGTTGCGCCGATGCCGAGGGCCAGAGTCAGCACCGCCGTCAGCGTAAAGCCAGGTGATTTTCCCAGCCGGCGAAGAGCGTAGCGAACATCCTGCAGAAGCGACTCAAGCCACATGGTTCCGCGTCGCTCGCGGCAGTCTTCCTTAATCTGCTCGATCCGGCCGAACTCGATTCGTGTGAGCCGACGGGCTTCATTTTCCGGAATACCGGAACGAATCTTGTCGGCGACCTGAGATTCGAAGTGGAAGCGCAGCTCTTTGTCCAGATCGGCCTCCAATCGTTCACGAGAGAAAAGTCTTCGTATCCAGCCCATCAGATTCCCTCCAGGGTCCCCTCGAGAATGAGGTTCACTACGTCGGTCAGGCGCGTCCAGTTTTCGGTTTCAGCCTGGAGATGAGTTCGTCCCTTGGAAGTGAGCTCGTAGAACTTGGCTTCCCGGCCAGTCTCGGAGGGCTTCCATCGAGAGCTGAGTAACTTTTTATATTCGAGGCGATGGAGCGCGGGATAGAGCGATCCCTGCTGGACCTGGAGTGCGTCGCGCGAGATCTGCTGGATTCTTTGCGCGATGGCATAGCCGTGAATGGGGCCAAGCGCAACGACCCTCATGATGAGAAGGTCGAGCGTGCCTTGCGGAAGGTCAAATCTGTCGTCTGTTTTCTTCATGCCTATCGCTTCTACATATACACCGCAAGATGTAGAAGGTCAAGGTATATCCGCAGTGTCAATGCGCAGCGGCCAGCTCTCTCGAAGACGGTCTCGGGAATTGGGCCCAGTTGTGACAATCAAGGGCAAATCGCGCGTTAAAGCAGACTTGGACTCCTGCGAGAGGATAGGTATTGGGCAACGCCCCAGGCAGCGGAGCCTCCTCGGACCCCAATCCGGAGGGAGGGCACGAGATTCCAGTCGCCATGCAGTAAGACATCACGTACTGATCTCGGGCGCACACCGACAGAAAGAGCCTTTGCAGGAAGGAAACTCGTCTTTCGGGGAGCTCAGGAGCAGGGCGGGTGATGCTGATGATTGAAATCAGCAATGATGAGATATTTCGCGCCGAGTCCCCTCCCGTATGCCGGTATTGGTTGATCCTGCGATGGGAGAGGCATGCGCAAGAGGTGAAAAAGGAACGCCCACTGGGCGGACCAGGTTCGCATACATTGGAGGGTGCTGCGCCCCTCCCGCATCCTTCCCGCACAAGAACAAAAACAAAAGCTGCCTATCTAAGGTGGGGTCGGTCTGGCTTTTGAGCCTGAAGGTAGAGCCGTGCTGGTTGGGGTCGTTTCAGAAAACGGATCGTAAAGTACGACAGAAAAATGCATGCGATGAAGATGAATGGCTTAACGTGACTTCAAGCAGACGCCTATCTGGCTTCTTCCATCTTCCTTCAAGTTATTAACCTCGAGATAACCCGCGTCAGTCAGTCTTGACGTCTCTTCGTCCATACCGGTCGACGCGATTCATCGCATATGCCTAACGGCGCGCAGATCCGCATGTTTTCAAATGCTGATGAGTAATTCGAATGATTGCGGCGATTTTTCACGATACTGAGCACGGCTTCACGCATTCCTCAATTATCCAGGTCGGGCGTTTTTACGAACAAGTGAAATGGCGTAAGATGGCGACGTCAGGATGTGAGGTATGGCGCAAGGAAGCCAGAAAGACCGGCGGTGGCTACGGCACATAGGCCCGATCCTTATGTTCGGGGCATTCCCTTGCGCTGGCCTGCTCGCGCAAGCGCAAGGGGACGTCCCCGGAATGAGCCGGTTCACGGATCGCGGCTTTGGATTTTCGTTCTGGTATCCCACGGCCTGGAAGGTGAAGGAGGAACCGGTTGATCCCAGGGTGAAACAGGGATGGTTTGCCGATGCAAAGTTGATCAAAGAGCTCGATGTGTTCGATCCCGAAATGGAGGGAAAAGATGGAGCTGACGGTGTCATAATCCAAGAATTGTTGGCATCGGCGGGCCTGGCCGAGCTTGGCCACACCATGTCAGCAAGTCCTGTCGGCATAGACCAGAGATACCTCTTCGATGGCCGAACGCACCGGTGGATCTATGTGCAGTTGTCGGAGGCGCCCGACGGAACACCTCCTCAGGCCCACCCCGTGGACATTAAGAAGATGTGGAAGACGATGGGCGGACTGCCAATCTTCGTGAGAGCACAACGGGGTGGAGCTGACGTGATCGTGCCGCTTGACGCATCCCATTTTCTCGCCATCAGCACAATGCAAGTAGGCGGCGATTACGACCACAACTATCTGGCAACGACCGTTGTCAGCACCGGTCAGGGTGCGGGTAAGCCAGCGAGCGAGCAGGTGCAGGCAGAGACCGTCTACAAGGCTGCAATTAAACTTGGGGCGATCGGCCAAATGCTCGGGTACTGGTACAAGGACAGCGAGCATGTCTACGACCAAAATGGCGAACTCTTGCGCGGAGCTAACCCGAAGACGTTTGCTTTGTTGGACGGGGCGAATCCTTCTTTTGCAACGGACGGCGTTTCTGTGTATTTCACCGGCGGGGTGATACCGGGTGCCGACCCAATGACATTTGTGCCGATGGGCCAGTTCACCGCTAAAGATGCGCACCACACCTACGAAACGGGCTACGGTCTAAAGATCGATGGCCTGCCTGCCGAAAAATGAAGACAAAGAACGCCCGGCTTGAGCAGCAAAAAAAAGAAGCGGGCCGTGGGCGGCGTTCCGCGGTATCGCGCGAATCGGCAGAAGAAGAGGCCACTTGTAGTTCGTGTGAGTTCCGTTTGAGCTTCGAGCATTGGACACGTTTGTGGGATGAAGGACGTCGGGGCCTATCGCCTGTGCGCCCTGTGGCAACGGGTAAGCCGCCGAGTTCGTGGCCGATGCCACGATAAAGCCGACATCTTCGAGCCCTGGCGGGGCTACCTGTCAGGGCTCGGCAGAACTTCGCCCTCTCAACAGATACAAATGGACCACTCGTCTTTACTGTCGTAAAACAGGGCTCTTAGGACTTCCAAATGGCCCTCTCCGCATGATTCAGGTGGTAGTAGGCACGGATGTTTTCCCACAATTAAGAAAAGAAGTCTGGGCAGCTTAAGACGCGAAACCCAATGGGCACTCCAGGTCTTCAAATATCGATCGATGTCGGGCAGAGAAGGCATTCCCACACGGATCGAGTCACCCGAACCCACAACAACCAACAGCTTTCTTCCGATTTTCAAAGTGCTCCCCTTTGGGGACTCAACACCGAGAATATACAATGTACCTTAATGGCCATTGCTGACATTATCCAGGAAATTGACGCATATATTGCGCGCTTGAGCCAAGCTCGTGATCTTCTTCGAGCTTCGCTGACGGGCGCACTCCACCCGCGGGAGTCTTACCGCACAAGGAAAGTCGCAGTTGGGAAGACAGCCCCTGCGCTTCCAGGTAAGGAACGCGTCGGAGATGTCAAATCGCGTTTGAACAGTGCCGAACGCAAAATTAAGCCTGCGCGAGGAGCGAATGCTTCGGCTTCGGAACAGCGTCGCCCAGAGGCGCCTCAGGCTGTCGAAGCTCACCAACCGCTGATCGCGCCTACGGCTCCGGTGCCAGTCGAGACTCCCGCGCCAGCACAGACTCTTGAGAGAGCAGAACCCGGAACTGAGAGAGCAGAACCCGGAACGCCAAGAAGGCGGGCGCGCCGTAGAGTTGTTCGGGAAATTTCCAAGGCAATTGCTGAGACTCGCAAACCGGTGAACGCGCTCAGCAACTCGACGGCCTCCAGGGTCATTGTGGTCTCCGCCGCGGAAGTGCAACGCGAACGAGAACGAGCTGCACAATCCGTCGCAGTGCGTCCCCGAGTATCGTGGACTGGCCAGACCGGTAGACTGGCGTTTGAGGCGCTTTTTAAGAACGAGCCTGACACCTCGCCGGCAAATGGGGGGACGGAGGCAGTGGGCGGAATGAACGATAGCTTTAAATAATTCTTACTTACTGGAGAGCCCAACTTCTCAGTGCGGCTTAGTCCCGATCTCGACAAACATAAAAACCAAAGTAACTACTCAGCCCTCCTGACACCGCAGCCGCGCATAAATAGGTCTGGGTCTCCTGGGCAGATGTGAGTTTGACCTCTAATCCGAAGTTCCTTGGAAAAAACGCCTAAGAATCGAGCTTAAGATCCGCTGAACCTGTGATGATGACTGTGAATAGGACCGTGCCTGAGATCGTGAACATCAGATCATTCGGTCTGCCCGGATGAATGAGAAGCCAGACACAAAAGAGCGCAGAGAAGATCTACCAGAAGAGCTTGAGACGAACCATGGAATTCATACTCAGCGCGGCTCTCAATCTACGACTTCGGCACTCAGTTACCAACGCGGACAACTGACTTCCACGTTTCGAAAAGCGCCCTTTATGGTCACGGGACATCGGCAATTGCTTTCCAGCGTCCTACAGACACAACTCAGCGAAGAGGTGCCGGATTCTCTTTGCAAGGGTCAACAGAGGCTCACGTGGCTGCCCCTGAAGAGTACGGCCGCCTTATGATCGTCTTGTTTTTCTTGAAGTTGGAGGCCGCGATCGCTTGCATTCGGACCACAAATGTGGCGGGTGTCCAATTCAACGAGTGACCTGCCCGTCAACATCGGATGCATTCGCTACCATGTGCATTGTCGCATTCGAGGCATTGTGCGTCTGACTGAGAAAGGAGACCGCTTTTCTGTCGAGATCCCTGGCATCCTCATTCATTTTCTGGCATATGTCTAGGGGAGGGGCGGAGCCGTCCGTTGGCTTTCTGCAGTAGTCTTCATCGTGGGCAAGCACGGTCTTTTCGCTCGAGGCGTTTATAAAGTAACGCGTCGTCACGGGTGGAACTCCTACCATCGCCGCCCATCGGCTCAAATCTTGGACAAAGGCTGCTGGAAGCTGAGTCATACCGCGGAGAGAGTCTCCATCTACCTGGCGGGAAAAGATCGTGAGCGTCGGCGTAGGCTCGCCATTGGAGGGATAGAAGAATATGCCTCCCAGCCCAATCCCTTCCTTCATGTCGATCCACAGGAATGTCCTTCCCCTGGCGTTCGGGCCACGGATGCCGGTTAACAGCGCATATCGACCGTTGCGGATTTCTAACGGCAATGTAGAGGTTAAAAACATGCTTTCGATGGCGTTGGGTAGCGGCATGTCCAATCCCAGGTGAAACGGTGCATAGGGGACAACTTCGTTCACCAGATAGTGGAGTGGACGCTCCCGGACCAGTTCGTTCGCGGGTTGTCCCGCACGTTCGCTTAAAAATCCGAGCTGAGCGCCGGCAATTGGATTTTTAAAGACGGCCTCGCGCACGTATGTTGGCTTTCCTCTTCGAGAAGCGGGCTTCAACCTCATCTCACCTGATCGAAGTGTAGGGCTCGTGATCGGATGCTGCGCTCGATTGGCTAGCTCCGCGTTGGGGACGGCCCGCTTGGGGCTGTCTTCAGACCTCGGACCCGAGTTGACCGGCAGATTTCTCGCCGAGGGTGTTGGGGGCTCAGTTGCGGTAGCAGGCATGCGATTCTCGGATCGGTGGACCACGATGAGACCCACACCGATGAGCAGCCCCAAAACGCCAATGAGGACACTGCCGATGGCCGGAGCGAGAAGAATCACTTTGGCAAGTCTGTGGATGGGCACCGGTAGCTCCTGAACTCTCCGCTAAAGCGTAGCGGGTTCAGAAAAGGGCGTCAATGAAGCAATTCGACCCTTTCAAAAGAGGGGCGGGTGCATCCTGGTCGTTATTGTACCCACTCAAGCGACGGGTTTCCTATAGAGCATTGACTATTGCTTATAAGCAATGTACTATTTTCTACAAGTCCTTGTTTGCTTTACAATCAAATTACTGTGCGTCGCACGGAGGCCATATGAAAGCTTCTCGGTTTGCAGTTCCGCTCGGGGCCCTCGCCCTGCTGCTTTGTGTTCCAGTATCTTTGCTCGCGAAGAAGACCCTTTCCGACTATTCCATGCGCATCCACATCTATCAGACGCACTGGAACCACAACTCGTGGGGATTCCATGCCTTCGGGCGCGCAAACCTGTTTGACGAGCAGGGAGTGCCGCACGGCGTGGAATTTACCTACGACTGTGTGGATCACCTGATGGCGTCGAGCGGCAATGAGGCGTATCCAGCGAAGTGGAAGAAGCAAGGTCAATCCGTCGACGTGGTATTTGGCGAGATTGGTGCGAATCCGGATTCGTTCCACCACTGCGAGTTCAAGGTCGCGGAAAAGCAATTTGTCTTCTACCACAATCAGGGAGAACTGGGAACGGAGTCGGCGCAGGAGTTTATGTCGAAGGACCGAAACCAGGCACCGACCGTAGGAGGAGCCACGGCAGCGAGTGTTCCCGCCTCGGCTAACCCGCACAACTAACTTCTACTGACAACCTGCTTGTCCGTTTAAGATGCTTTCCCGGACAGCTGCGGTCCGCGCCACGACCTCTCAGTGGGTGCTTGAATGGTGAGGTAGCCTATGCTTTACAACCGCATTGCAGTGCTTCGTACGGAAAGATCTTTGAGCCGACAGGCTCTGGCGCTCGAAGTTGGTGTCAATCCGCAGACGATCGGTTTTCTGGAGCGAGGTGACTATACCCCGTCTCTGGAGTTGGCATTTAAAATCAGCCGGTTTTTCAATTTGCCTGTGGAGGCGGTATTTTCGCCCGACCCTTTTCGCCCAATGAGCGAGCAGTTGTACGAGATGCAGCGGCGGGAGGCGTAAACATGGAACACCGGAGCTCGCTTTGGCGCAGTTTTCGGCTCTTGCTCACCCTCGGTGTAGCTGGCAAATCCGCCCGCGAAGACTGGACTACGATCCGGCAGGTTTCCTACTGGGGCAATAGCAGACGCTTCCGGCGCATCGTGGTTCTGCTCTGGATTGGTTTACTAGCAGTCGATCCCTGGATGATCGTTCGCCTCTCACAAGGTTTCGCCTTTCTGGCCAAATTGCCTGTACTGCTGCTGCCCACGGTGACGCAGCTGTTAATCACCTGGCTGGCATTTCGCTCCATGTGCATCGGGCTGGCGCAGCCCACAATCGAGGACAGCGCCCTGCTGCACTTTGGCGTGGCCTTCGACGCGCTTTCGAATCGGCAGCGAGAGGAACTCTTTCAGCGGCGCTTTCGCAATTTTATTTTTGGCAGGCTGCATATAGACGAACGTGAGGCCGAACTGCGGCAGCGGGCAGAGGTTGCAGCCTATCGCCTGTTGAGGCCTGGATTGGCCGTTGTCGGCGCCGTTTATTGGGCCATCTGTTTGCTCGGCCCCTTCGAACCGGTTCGAGGAACGCTGATCGTCACCGCCGTCACGTATACATGGCTGGCGGTTGCCATCCTCGTTCTCCCCGCCATGATTCGCATGTGGACCCAACCCAATGAAGCAGGGGAAACCAGCATCGTCAGCACGAAGAACGACGCCTGATCGTCCGGCCCTTGCGGACAAATACTTCATCGGATCATCGAGGAGGTCCTCTGTGAAATTCCTGTCCCATTTCCCCATCCTCATCGCGCTTGCCTTGGTTTTGTTTCTCTCCATCCGGATGCCGGCACAGCAAACACCCTACGTTGTCGGCAGCACCGTCACCGGCACCGTGTTTTGTGCCGATACCAGCGCGCCAGCACGTTTTGCCAAAGTGGTGCTCAAGTCGATTGAACCCAGCCACGCAGGCGAAGATTTTATGAAGAACCTCCAAGAGAACTTGCAAAAAATGGCTGCCAAAGACGGCGAAGGATCGGAGCCCGTTGGGCCGCCTTCCGACGACAAGAGGAAAGCCTTGGCGGCGGCCACAAAAAGCATGGACCAGGCGATGGACATGTTGGGCGCCTCCACCGTTGGACTTGACGGTAAGTTCAGCTTTGCCGGCGTCAAGCCCGGTACCTATTACGTTCACGCGATCTATGAAGGATACATTGACCCCTTCAGCCAGTTCTCCGATGACGACTTCACCAGCACCGATCCGTCTGTCCGTGCCCGACGAGCGCAGATTCCCACCGTGACCGTTTCGGGCACAGACTCGGCCCATGCCGAGATCCGCCTCGACCGCGGCGCTTCAGTAAGCGGTCGCATCGTTTATGACGATGGCAGTCCGGCCTCTGGATGGACGGTTTCTGTTGTCCATAAAAAGGAACTGGACCTTGGCTCTGAACTAGCCGCCACAGCGATGAATCCGGCTCTGGCCTTGAGCGGTGCTGCAAGTCTTTTCAAGACCGACGATCTTGGACACTATCGCGTATCAGGCATTGCTGCCGGAGAATATCTGGTCAGCGCCACGCTCTCTACGCCTCCCATTGGCATTAACGCGACCAACATCATGGATGGTGGCGGTACGATCAATCTCACCGTCTACAGCGGCGACACCTTCAGCCGCACCGGCGCAAAATCCATCGTCATTTCTACCGGCGAAGAACGTGCGGGTGTTGACATGACCATCCCCGCGCGCTCCCTCCATAGCATCGTCGGACATGTCTATGCCAAATCCGACGGCCACACGCTCAATATTGGCCAGGTCACGCTCACCAGCAAGGACAATCCGGCGCTCCATCGCTCGGCAGCGATTCGCGACGATGGCAGCTTCCACTTTGAATATCTTCCAGGGGGGAGCACCTACACTGTCAAGGTCGTTGACGCCGCGGAAGGGAAGAACATTCCCGGAGCGACGAGCTTCATGGGAATGAAGATCCCTAAGCAAGAGATCATGCACAAATACGGATCGGACACCACCGACGTGATGCTAGGCGCGGCGGATGTCAATACTGTGCGTCTCAACGTTGCCCAGACCGTCTGGTCCCCTCCGGTCAAAAAGCCCGGCAATACCGACATCACTCCGGCCGACCTGCTTCAAGGCGTCCTGGGTGCAATCCCCAGTGGCACTAATCAGCCCAACGACGCACCGAAACCTTGATGGAGGAGGTGCGATGAAGTGGATCGGCGTCCTCGAATTGATTCAATTACAAAGTGCATGGCGAGATCCGCGATGACGATGACGGCCATCACCAAGGCCCATACCGTGGTGATGATCTCGTTGGTCCTGAAAACGTAGGGGAGCTTAGCGCGGCCGCGGGAACCTGCTCACGAGCGTATTGCAATGCGAAAGGGGAGAGGCGAGAACTGAAAGCAAGATGATGAAAGCAGCCCTCCAGCAACGACGGAGGGGAAGAGAACTGCGGAGACTGCGGCAGCCACCCTCTGGCTCACACTGACCAGGGCGCAAATCAGGAAAACAGAGCGAAAACGATGAAGGGACCGAATTGGGGATGAATTCTCATGAAGGTTCCCAATTGAGATCGGGTCTGCGAAGAGCCGCCATAGAGAAAACTCGGCGACTCTCTGCTGCGGATTGAAGACACGGCGATTGTAGCCTGCAAGCTCAAGTGCGGATCGACAAAATTTGGAGTGGTTGATTTGCGGGTACGAATGGGTGGCCAACTTGGGCTATGGGCATCGCAACCTACACGGTTTGCGAAGACCGAAATGCGCACAGATGGGATCGAAGCCCGCCGTGATCGACGAAGACAGATTTGATATTACGTCTCCGTAATCTGAGATCGGTCTACTCTTGGACCCCGTGAAGGCTCCCTTCCTTTGGCCGAAGAGTATCGACCCAATGTGTTCCGGATTCGTAGCGCTGCGATTCACAGAGACAATGGTTAAAGCGAAACAAATGAATTCGAGAGTGAATCGCTGGTGTTATCAGGCTTTGCCCCTTTGCCGGCCCACCAGTGATCAAGACGACCGGGCGAGTTCTCGTGACTTTCATCAAGCGGGCAAATTCCGCTGAACTGGCAAGTCGGCAGGATTCAAACGTAACTGACGCATCGAATTCTCTAAAAAAAATTCTGTAGACTTCTCACAAGAACCGTGGTAGTTTCCAATATCGTACTCGCGAACGATGTGGCGTTTCCTCTCCTGATATGTCCGGTCATCTGCTCACCTTCCTCTTCAAACAGGGCAACCCTGAGAAGTTGGTCGACCTGGGTCAACCGAAAGCCGATTGGCTCCTCGCCGGTATCACCGGTCTGCTTAAAGGCGATCAGCAAGAGATTCTGTTCCAGGAGAAATCGACCGGCAAAGCATTCGCGTGGACGTTGGATACCAACCTGAAAGTTGCCAGCGTACTCGACCTCGATATTGGCACTCATAACGGCTTGCGAGTGCACCTAGCCGAGCAATGAGCGCCAGCGTGTCGGAGCAGACAATGGACAGCTGCCTTCCCATCGAACGGAATCTATGTTCTAAAGCGAAACGATGCCTCCGTCACAACACATTCAGACGGGCTGATGATTGTCCGCTACGACGAGAATGCTGGCTTCACCATCGTTCCGTATTTCAACATCACTGGCGGTACCGGATCTTCAGCGAGGCGGGCGCGGCGCTATACGACTTCCCCGTCGTCGTCCCCGGCTCCGGTGGCGGGACGATCAACGGCGACATATTCAACGATCCTGCCGGCAACGGGACTTGGGACCCCTCCTATTCCGGGGTCTCCGGCAACATCACTGTCTACGTCGGCCTGAACCACTATGGCCAACTCGACCCAGCCGAGGTCGCACCTTCCCCAACAGGGACGGAGACTACCAGTTCAGCCAGCCGCAGCCCGGGTGTACACGGTCTGCATTCAGGTTGGGCCGCGATACGTCCTGACAACGCCCGAATCCGTCGAATTGGCGGTCCCACCCGCCCGGGTGAACGGCATTGACTTCGGCGTAAAGGTAAAGGAATTCGAGGGCTGAGTTCAAGCGTAATGAGAATCAACTTGTGAAGGAGATTTCATTTACAGCTCCGACGTTATATTTGGCCGGGCCTACAGCGATTCGTCTGTTGCCTCGTGAAAATCAGGTGGAAGATGCAAGAACTTTCGCCAGTCCATCGAGTTCGAAAATTGAGCACAACCACGCGACATTGATTTGGAAAGGGATGATTGCATATGACGAAACCATATCTCATGACCTACAGCAGCATGCTCACGGAAGACTACATCCACACTGACGCCATCATTGCGTCGAACAAGGCGGCTGTCAAAGCGCCGCTGGCCACATTCCTCAACGGAAAGAAGCAGTCCGAGGCACTGTTGATTTACGAGGATGGCGAGCTGTGCCATCTTCAGCGAGAGCCGCTCAGCGGCTCCGGATGGAACTTTAATGGAATCGACTGTTCGATTCAGTGGATCCAGGCTGGAGATCGTGGTGGCGTCGTCATCTTCGATCGCGACGAGAGCGCATGGATGACCATCGCCGGTCACTGGATCGTCCTTCCCGGTACGGGTGGGGGCCACCCGAAGTATTCCTTCGGGCTCGATGGCACTCTGTATGTGCTCGCACAGCTAGGTCCGGATGAGCACCTCCTTGTCTTTGATCCTGCGACGAATCTCTATCGCGACATGGGCATCGTTCCGATCCAGGTCCCTCCGGTCGGGAATCCTGACTCACTGTTCTCGCTCGTAAACGGTCAGCTCTACGTTGCTGCCTACGGGGGTTGGCGAAAAGTCGCTGTGTCCTTCGCAGGAGGCGATGTTCCGACGGAAATCAGCGCCAGCAAGGATGGTTACATCTGGCTGCACTGTGCCAATCACGCGGTCTACCGCTACGATCCTCAGGGCGGGAATCTGACCAAGCTGAGCGGCCTTCCCGGGAACATGATTCAGTTTGCCGCTGTCGATGCTGACACCTATTATGCCCTGCTGTTTCTCAGCAGCGGGGAAGACAACCAGTTGTATCTTCACCGGTCTGGACAGTGGAAGCAGATCGAATCTCCCAGTTCCTCCATCCAGGAAATCTCGGCCGGTAGGGATGGATCCCTGTGGGTGCGCGACCAGAACTGGAGGCTCTGGATACGGGTCGATGAAGAGTGGCAGCGGCAGATGATGCCCACCGATCTCCCTGGTAGCACAGGCAACGTCACAGAGGTCGTTACCGGAAGGAACAATGATCCGGGAATCGAGGATGGTTTGCAGTACGCCTTCTTCGTCTCACTCGATATCCTGTATTATTCCTGGCTTATCGCATCTTCTGAAGATTACGCCGGTTACTGGATAGCTCCGAAGCAAGTATTGATGCCGAATAAACAGGGCTGCCGCAATATCACCGCGACCAATGACCCCACGACGTATGGTCTTGTCGTCTACGGAGTATGCACGAACGGGGACTTCTTCGTCGTGCACAACGACGAGAAGAAGGGCTGGGTCGCCAACACCACGGGTATGTCGAACAAGGTATCCGGTAAGCCTGTTCTGCTCTATGAAAACAAGACAGGCTGGATCACCTATGCTGTCATCAGCAACCAGCTGAATTACGCCACAGGCTCTCTCGACAAGCCGGGTACCGGCTTCAAAACCGTCAAGACAGTCGGTCCCGCGCCTGCCATCAACTCCCTCTTTCCTTTTACTACCAGCCGCTATGGAATCGAACAGACGCTTCTCGTGGCGCTCGACAATCAGGACCAGATTTGGCTGGTCGAGGGCAGTGCAGGCACGGTGACATTTACTCAGTTGAGCAATGCCTCGCTGCCGGGGATCGGTGCGGTCGAAGGCGCTGTTGCCATGCTCCGCCCCAGTGACGGCGCGCGCATTTATGCCCGTGACAAGGGCGATCTTCTCTGGGTCATTCGCCAAGTGAAGAATCCGGCTTCGGCCGCTTCGGCTTACTCCTGGAGCGATTGGCATCCACTCGGCGACGAGTGCATGGCGCTTGCAAGCGGATGCACCATTCTGCCGACAGACTCGGGCGATGAGCCGCCCGTCGATCTGTTCAGTCTCGACCTCGGCTACGAGGTCAACGTTCTCTCGGAAGACCCGGTCACTGGTGCGCTGACCGACCTTGTGATGCTGAAGCCGGACGGCGTCAACAAGGAAGCGGACTACGTGACGCGCTATGTCAGCGAGATCACCTTGGCCGATGAGAACGGGGTGCCGCAGCCGGGGATCGCTGTCGCCGTCTCCGCCGACGAGCCGGTCGGCGTTTGGGTGGGATCGAATCTCTATAGCGTCTCCTCCAAGACCTCTGCCATGCTCACCACCAACGGGTACGGGAAGGTCACTTTCGCCTTCTTCGCCACGGACTTGCATACCCCCACCTTTTCGTTCCGGGGCGATGGGCTGGAAGATGCGCCATCCTTCTCGCCCGCGAGCTCGATACACGCCTATCTCGGCGGCGATCCGAACGCGTTACCGAACCGTCCGGCCTTCAGCCCCGACGCACTGCAGAAGGCAAAGATGCAGACTGCGCCTAGCTGGACGAAAAAGCCGGAAGATTTTGTCGGCGACGCAAACAAAGACAAGGCGCCTGCCGTGGCCGATAACATCCACTCCGTCTTCGGCATGGACGTGTCGGCCAGTGGTGACTCCGGAGAATGGAGTGTCGCTGCCACACAGCCTGCCGGAGTGTCTTCATCGAGCTTCTGGCACGATCTTTGTAGATTCCCGCACGACATCGAACACGCCATTAGGAATGATGTAATGAAGGTGGAGCACGCCTTTGTCGACGTGGATAAGAAGGTCGTCCAGTTCACCATGAGGATCGGAAAGGACCTGACGCAGGTGTTGCAGCTCGCCATTAAGACGGTCAAAGACGTCATCAGTGCGGTGAAGTCCTTCTTCCGTTACATTGAGCGTGGTATCGAGCAGGTTCTCGACTGGCTCAAGGCTCTCTTTAACTGGGAAGACATTCTCAACACAAAGAAGGTACTCGAAGCATCGATCAACGGCCTCTTAGTCAAGATGGCCGATAACTTCGATCCCAAATCACCTCGCTACGTCGGAATCTTCGTGGACGAATACTTCGAGGAACTGAGAGAGAAGCTCCTCTCGGGCTTCGAAAAGGCGAAGAAGGGATTTCTCGGTGGCGACAGCTTCAATGGCGGGGCGCAAACCAATCCCTATCCGGGTAAAGCGGACCCGATGGGAAACGACCCCATGTCGCCGACCAACACCACCAAAGCACAGGATACCAACGGCGCGCAGACGAACTTTGTGAAGTCGCACGTCTCGAACTACTCCGATCAGGGAGGCTCATTCCCTCCCGCCAGCTCGGACGTATCCGCAAACTCCATCATCCAGACGCTCTACGACGCCTTTGAAAACAGCGTGCGGAATACAGACTTTCGCGAGAGACAGCAGGAGGCGATGCGCAAGCTGAGTGGTACATTTTCCAGCCCGAAGAGCTTCTTCAACGTGGTCATGTATGAGGTCATCACCGCGCTTGAAGATCTCATTGACGTGCTGCTAAGAGTGGTGCAAGGAGTCCTCGATGCGCTGATCGCGAGCGTCGGTCAGGCGCTCACCGCCTTCAAGGATCTGCTGAACGCGCCCATCGAAATCCCCGTCATCAGCTATATCTACAAGCAGATCGCGAAGCACCCACTCACCATGATCGATCTGCTCTGCCTGATGATTGCGACGCCCGCAACGCTGCTCTATAAGCTGACCTTCGGATTGCCACATGCAACCGCGCCCTTCACCGCGGACCAGGCGGAAAAGATCGTAGCCGAGTTAAGCGACCCTGCAACCTTCCCCTGGCCGGTCTTCTCCCAGCAGAAGATATCGCCCGCCAGTGGTCTCATCAACGGCCCCAACGAGTTCCTCGCCTCCGACGCTTTGATTATGTTCATCCCGGCCTTGGCGGTCGGAGCAGCGGAATTCGACATGGTGCTCGACTTCATGGCCTATGAGGCTATTTATTTCCGCGAATTTGTGCGGAAGTTCGCAGCCTCCGCGGTCAAGGATATCAGCGTGATCAGTATCTTCTTCTCGATCGCTGCACACTTCTACGGCGCGCCATTTCACCTGTTCAAGTCGCAGAAGGACGAGGCCGAGAGACTAGAACTGATCCTGTGGAGCTTCGGATTCTCCATCATGCTCGTCAACGTCATCTTCACGTTCTTCGGCGATGTCAAGGCCGTAGCGCGGTTCAGCGAAAACTTGGGTATTCCCCTCACCTCGCTCTTGGGTGTGCTGATGATCTTCATGGCGATCACGCTTGACTGTGATTTGTACGAACAGGCAAAAGACAACAAGGACGTCGATTGGTTCGCCATGGTAGGGAACCTACTCGGACCGCTGCAACCCGCCATGTGTCCTGTCATCGCCATCGGTGAACCTCAGGCACTCGTTTACATGGCATTTGATGGCGTGGCAGATCTGGCGTGCGGCACTCTGTCCACGCTCTCCGCACTCCGCAATCGCGGCCAGGAGGAGGCGATTCCTGCCCTTGCTGTCTGACCAGTGTCGATATCGGAGAAGGGAAATCTCACCTTTGCAGACGACCAAGTCAATAGCAGAGAGCAAATCTGCGCACAAGCCGACAAGGCAGCAGGAATCCACACTTGTGTGAACCGGCTTCCGAATCGAAGCCCCATGAGTTTGGGGGGCTTCGATCTTACCCTTCGGCGTGAATGGGGGGCTGAACGGTCGGGCGGTTATTCAGGAGCCAGCCATCGAGCCAAGCGGCGCATAACTCGAAGAAAAATCGAGGATATCCCGCCATCGACAAATTCGTTGTCCTATTTGCCTGCTTCCACTTCGCTCGACCCATAGAGCGGCGAATCCTTGGGATAGGGCTCATTCCAAATGTAGAAGCTGAACCAGTCTAGGTTTGCTTGCAGAAGCGCCCGCTGAGATTTTGGCTTGTTCACTCCGTGCCCGAATCCCGTATACAAAATCAACCGCGCCGGGACGCCCCGATCCTGCAACCCTCGAAACAACTCGAAGCTGTCGGGAACCGGCACCCGCTTGTCGTTGCTGCCCTGCTGAATCAGCGTGGGCGTCTTGGCTTGCTTGATGGTGGTAATTGGCGACGTCTTCGCGTACACCTCAGGGTCATCCCAGGGCGTAGCGCGCAGATATTGCGGCGCGAACGGTGTAATATCCGTGTTTGCGTAATACGTCATCCAGTCGCTGATTCCCGCTCCGACTGAAATTGCTTTAAAGCGATCTGTGTGCGTGGTCAAAAACGCAGAGATATACCCTCCCTCTGACCACCCCATTGCGCCCAGCCTGTTCGGGTCCACAATCCCCTCGGCGATGAGCGAATCCACGCCGCTCATCACATCCCACATATCTCCCACTCCCAGGTTGCGCACGTTCAGGGCGCGGAATGCGGCACCATACCCCGCGCTGCCCCGGTAGTTCGGCTCCAGCACCAGCGCCCCCTTGGCGAGGAACGCCTGCACCGGATAGGCGTAGGAACTTGGTGACAACGTTGGACGTGACGTGCCTGTTGGCCCCCCGTGAATCATAACCAGCAGCGGATATTTCCTTGTTGGATCATAGTCAGCCGGTTTGTGCAGAATTCCTTCGATCATTGCCCCATCTTGACTCTTCCAGGAAACCACATCCACCGTGCCGAGTTTCCAGTTGTCGACCTGCGCGGTAATATCGGTGAGTTTTCTGGGCGCAAACTGGGATACCGCCGACACAAACAACTCCCTCATATGTGTCTTGTCTTCGGCAATGAACGCCATCGTCTTGAATTCTTTCGTGAAGGACGCATCCTCGATCAGCATCGTATCGGGGGACGTCACGCGTTGAATTTCCAGAGACACCGGATTCACATGAAACACGTGGGCATTGGTTTTCTCCTCACCGGCGAAATAAACTCCGTCAGGTCCCCAATCAATTGGCTCAGCATCCTCGTCGAACTTGGCTGTCAGGTCCCGTACCTCGGTCGGCGTTGTCGCCGGTTTCGCCGTCACCGTCGCCAGATCGACCACTGCAAGATGCCGGTTGGCGTAAAAATAGTATGGCTGTGCCAGTGATGTGGAAAACGCCAGTTGTCTTCCGTCCGGGGAAAACAGTGGCGAACCATCCGGGCCCGGCAGCGCCACGATTTTCTTCACGCTGTTACTCTGCCCCAACTCGAGCAGATAGATATCCTCGTCGCCGCTGAATGCCAAAAGTGGATTCTTCGTTGCACTGAAGGCAATCTTCGAGGAATCCGGCGACCACGCAAACGAATTGACATTCAGAGCCAAATCGGTCGTGACCTGCTTCGCCGCAGTCGGCAGATAACTCTTGGCCGCCGCTCCTAAATCCACCACCCATAACTGTTTCTGCTGGTAGTCCTTTTCGTACACTTCATAATCGCTGTACTTCTCCTTGCGGTCCTTGCTCGTCTTCAACTCGGGCGGATTGGCGGTGAATGCAATCCACTTGCCGTCTTTCGACCAGTGAAACCCCTCTACGTCCGTCTCTGATTTTGTCACTTGCCAGGCTTCCCCGCCTTCAGGTGAAATCATCCAGATCTGATGGTCAGCGGGCTTTTTGTCACCCGCCTCGGCATCCTTGCCTTCCGCTTTCTTCTCGTCTGTCTTTTCGGCGGGCTTCTCGACCGTCTTTTCCTCCTTCTTTTCAGGCGGGGGTTGCTCAATCGCCGACGATTCGCGCTCCGTGATGAATGCCAGCAAGTGCCCGTCTGGTGACCATTCCGCCTCGTCGGCCGACTTCTTTGCCCTGGTCAGCTGAAAAGCGCCTCCGGTGGTCAGGTTCACCACCCACAACTGCGAAACGTAGGCATTATCCTTCCAATTCGTCTCGCGGATCTGGTAGACCACGAACCGCCCATCCGGGGAGATCTTTGCCGAATTGATCATCTTCAGGCTCAATGTCTCATCGAACGTTGGCGTATGCTTGGCTTGTCCGAACAACAGTCCGGGCAGGAAAAGTAAAAGCAAAAAACCTGACACAGATTTCAAGTGGGCCCCCTCCATGATGGAAACAGTGTTTCATTTTAAAGCTTGCACGACAGGCATGCACTGATGATAGCGCCTGCTTCTCGGTAGCGGATCTGAGCCATGAATTGATAATGTTTAAACTCAATGTCCTTTCAAATCACAGCCCTCTTCATCCTGGCTGCGAGGTCAGCGCGCCCCTCCTGCACTAATCCCAAAAATCGATACGCCAGTTCTTCGATTCGCTCGGATTGTCGCAACTCGATCGCATCTTGGGGGATCAAATCCTTGCCGATACCCAAGGCACTGGCGCCGGCCACAATGAATTGTGCCGCGGTTTGTTGATTCACTCCACCCGCTGCCATGATCGGAATCTGCGGAAGTGCCGTGTTCAGGACCTTGACAAATTTCTCTCCGCCAACCCCCTCACATGGAAATACCTTGACGAAATCAGATCCAGCCTTCCACGCCGCAACCACTTCAGTTGGTGTCATGGCGCCGGGAAAGACCGCAACCTCTTGCTTGATCGCAAATTTCACAATTTCGATATCGAATGCGGGGCTGGTTAAGAAACTAGCCCCCGCGTCAAGACACCTGGCCGCCATATCGAGGTCCAAGATCGTTCCGGCGCCAACCACTATGTCGGGGTGGTTGCGAACCAGATGCGCGATTAGTTCCACGGCATTGGGCACCGTCATGGTGATTTCCACGATGGGGATGCCCCCGCGATTCACAGCTTCAGCGGCAAAATGAGCGTCGTCGACGGCGGAAACCCGAATTGCAGGGATAATCCCCAACCGCTTAATCAGGGCACAGACATCCTCTTTTTTCATCTGTCAAATCACCTCTCGCCCGAACCCGGAGGACGACGACCGCCTCTGGCGAAACTGAATCATCCGGCCCACAGATTCAAACAGCTTCCTCGGTTTCCAGCGCCGGCAGATGATCTCCTCTGCGCGCAACCCACACATACAGGGTCGGCAGAAGAAAGAGGCTCATGAGCAGATCGGAGATGAGCCCGCCGACAATCACGATGGCAAACGGTCGCTGCGAATCCGATCCGATCCCATGGGAAAGCGCTGCAGGGAGCAAACCTAGGGTTGCCACCAGCATGGTCATCAGGATTGGCCGAAGTCGGAGGACAGCTCCCTCCACAGCGGACTCCTCAATGCTGTAGCCTCTGGCCCGCAATTGGTTGATGTATTCAAGCATGATAACGCCAGTTTGTACCGACACGCCGAACAGGGCGAGAAACCCGACGCCGGACGAGACGCTGAAGTTTGTGTGCGTAACGAGCAACGCGAGCAGGCCGCCAAGCCGAGCCATGGCGACGTTTGTCAGGATCAGCAGCGCCCACTTGACCGACTTGAACATGGTATACAGAATGACGAAGATCACAACAACTGTTACAGGCAGTATGAACAATAGCCGCCGCTCAGATCGTTTCTCGCTCTCATACTCACCCGCCCAATCGAGTGTGTATCCAGGCGGCAGTTTCACGTTCGCGTTTACCTTCCGGATTGCCTCTTCGACTGTGCCGCCCAAATCTCTGCCACGCACGCTGTATTTTACCGCTACGTATCGTGAGTTCGCTTCTCGATAAATCTCGGACCCTCCATCGGAAACGCCGATCTTCGTCAATTGCGCCAGCGAGACACGTTCGCCGGAAGGCGAGAGCAGCCGGATCCTCTCGATCGCCTCTTTCGTATCCCGATACTGTGGCAGGTAGCGCATGACAAGATCATACCGCTGTTCTCCCACGAGCACCTGCGTAAGCGCATTGCCGCCAACGGCGGTTTGGATGGCATCCTGAACGTCGGAGACGTTCATTCCATACCTGGCTGCCTGGTCGCGATCCACCTGAAAATTAAGATTCGGTTGACCGAGGACTCGAAATAATCCAAGATCCTCGACTCCTTGAATGCCTCGCATGACATCGACAATCTCGTCGCCTTTTTCTTCCAGAGTCTTCAAATCGTCGCCGTAGAGCTTTACAGCGAGAGCACCCTTCACGCCGCTCACCGCCTCTTCGAGGTTGTCGGAAATGGGCTGAGAAAAGTTCCAGATAACACCGGGTATCTTCTCCAACTCGCGATTCATCGCGGCTATCAGTTGGTCCTTGTCCTGGTGAAAGACCGGTCGCCATGTTTTCCTGGGTAGAAGATCGACGAAGTATTCGGTGTTGAAGAATCCGGTCGTGTCCGTTCCATCATCTGGGCGTCCTACCTGGGTAACGACTTGCGGAACTTCGGGAAATGAGCAAAGGATCTCGCGAGCCTCGTCAGCGATGCGCGCCCCCTCGGTCGGACCAGTGCTCGGCGCCAATGTACCGCGGACCCAGATCGCACCTTCATCCAAGTGGGGCAGGAATTCTGAACCGATCACGCCTCCAAAAGCAAGGAACATCGCCAGTGCGAACGAAACGACTCCCACTCCAACTGTAAGTGCGCGCCTGTGGATCGCCCATGTGACGAGCTTGCGATAAACGTCCGTCAGGTAGATCATGATGGGGTTTTTCCACTCCTTGACCCCAGAAGGAAAGACAATGCTTGCCAGTGCCGGAACAACCAGCATCGAAAAGATAAGCGCACCGAGCAAGGCAAAGGCTACGGTCCAGGCCATCGGCTTGAACAGCTTTCCCTCGGCCTGCTGCAGAGTGAAGATCGGAAGATAGGCGGTAATAATGATGGCGATCGCGTAGAAGACGGGACGCTGTACTTCGTGCGCTGCTTCTCGAATCCGCTCCAGTGGCGCCCGCTGATCTGCCTCGCGATTCAAGTGCCGGACGATGTTTTCCATCATCACCACTGCGCCGTCTACTACCATGCCGAAGTCGAGGGCTCCAAGCGAGAGCAGATTTGCAGAAATATGGCGCAGGTCCAGGCAAATCGAGGCAAACAACAGTGCAAACGGTATGGTGATCGCAACGATGATCGCAGCACGAGCATTGCCCAGAAAAATGAAGAGGATGATGACGACAAGAACCATCCCCTCTGTCAGATTGTGCTCGACTGTGTGCGTTGTGTAGTGGACCAGGTCGTCACGGTCCAGATAAGGGATGATTTTGACTCCGGGTGGAAGGATATGGTCGTTCAGACGCTTGACCATGGCGTGGATTCCATCAAGGGTTGCCGCTGTACCTGCGTCCTTGCGCATAAATACAATGCCTTCGACGACATCGTTGTCGTCGACGACCACGCCATCCGCGCGATGAATGGCCTTGCCAATCTGCCCCAACCGTATCTTCGGTCCCTGGGTGACCACCGCAATGTCTTTTATGCGTAGCGCAGTGCCGTTTTGAGTCTTCAGAACGGTCTTTTCAATATCTGTTACATTGCGCACCAGGCCCACCGCGCGAACATTGATCTGCTGCGCCCCCTGCTCAATAAAGCTGCCGCCGCCATTTGCGTTGCTGTTGGTCAATTGCTGCTCGACCTGGGCGATGCTCAATCCATAGGAAACTAACTTATCAGGATCAACACGGATCTGATATTCGCGGGTAATTCCACCAAAAGATGAATCGTCAACTACGTCAGGGGCCGACTTGATGTACTTGCTGATGACCCAGTCCTGAAGTGACTTCAACTCCATGGTGTCGTAGGAGGGATTGGTGCTTCTAACGGTATACCAATATACCGAGCCGATGGGGCTGAAGTCCGGACCTATCTGGGCAGAAACACCTGGCGGCAAGGTGACCATGGTGAGGCGCTCCAGAACCTTCTGGCGGTCCCAGTCGTTGTCGGAGGAGTCATCGAAGATGAGATTGACGACAGACAAGCCATCCAACGAAGCCGATCTCACGTGCGCAAGGTGGGGAATGCCGTTCATCTGTATTTCGATAGGTACCGAGACCTGCTGCTCCACTTCCTCTGCTGCCTGACCAGGCCACTGAGTGATCACCTGAACCCACGTGTTGGCAACATCCGGGTAGGCCTCCACCGGAAGTTGTTTGAACGAGACAACGCCCCAGGCGAACAGAAGCAGCGCAATACTTAGGACAATGAAGCGATTCTTCAGGGCAAAGCCAACGATTGAGCGGATCATTATTGTTCCACCGTATTCTGGAGTTCCAGTGCGTTGGCGACAACCTGCTGGCCTACGGCGATTCCCGAGATGATTTCCTGCATGTTGTTCGCAAGCATGTCGCCACCAATAACCTCCACGCGGCGAAACTTGTTGTCTGCGGCTGGGAGGTAGACCCAGTCGCGGTCATGCAGATGCAGGACGGCGGAGGCCGGAACAGCGGCCCGGGTTTCCTTCTTCTGGCCATAGAAAGTCGCTGTAACAAACATTCCAGGCCGCATCAGCCCGGGATTGTGCACCTCGATGCGAACCTTCGCCGTGCGGATGTTCGGATCGAGAACCGGGCCGATATTGCTAATGACGCCGGTGAATACTTGACCTGGATAAGCATTGAGTCGAACGTCCGCCTTCTCCCCCTGGTGCACGCTGGCGAGATCGTTCTCGTAGACATCGCACAGTATCCAGACGTATGTCAGGTCAGAAATCGTAAACGGATTGGGGGATGTCAGGCCCTGGACGCCGGCTGCGTTGGTCACCTGTTGGTCGGTGATGACGCCCGATACCGGGGCATTGATATCGACAATACCGGAAGGTTGATCCAGGTTGGTGATCCCCAGAACGAGGAGCTTTTCAGCGTCGGTCTTAACGTCCACCTTCGCCTTTGCCTCGGTGTCCTGCGCTATTTGAAGATCATTCAGGGCAATGACTCCCCTCTGGTAAAGAAGTTCCGCACGTTCCAACTGGACCTGCGCGAGTTTTTCATCGGCAACGGCTTTCTGGTAGTCGGAATAAGCGCCGGAGACGTCAGCGCTCTCTACCCGCAGCAGGAGTTGTCCCTTCTTGACGGCGTCTCCGAGGCGTGCGCCAATCTGCACGACACGTCCGGATGCAACCGAGATGACCGGGATAGTTCTTGAAATATCGGGGCTTACGATGCCGGTGGCCTTCAGTTGCGATGCGGCAACGTGCGCAACCGCTGCCGTCAGCGGAAACCGCTCCTGGTGATCGACCCGGAATAGATTGCGGTCTTCTGCCTTCTCCACCCTAAGGGGCGGGGGAGCACCGGAACCATCGTCTTTCGTTAAGTCATGGCATCCAACGACCATTGAACCCAATAGAAAGGCGATGCCAACAACTCTCTGGAGGTGGGAGTGTCTCATTGGATAACCTCACGTCCTACGGCAAGATTCAGTTGACCAGCAGCTTGCAGATACGAACCGATCAAATTCTTATAGTTGAGTTGCACGCTGCGGTAATCAGCCTGTGCGTTGAGAAAGTCGAGAAGGGAAGCGGCACCGTGTTGATAGGAAAACAGGATGTCATCGCGAACCTGGGTGGCCTGCTTGAGGTAGTGGTCCTTGTATGGCTGCAAAAGAATCACGTTGCTATTGAGCGCTGCCCAAGCCGAGTCTACGTCGCTGAAGACCTGGGTTCTTGTGGCTTCCATCAACTTCCGGTTCCGGTTGATATCCAGTTGCGTGCGCGTCTTTTCTCCCTGGTTGCGGTCGAAGATGCGCAGCGGCACACTCACCCCGACACCGAAGTACTGGTCGATGGGTGGATTGCGCCCGACATCGAAACTGAACGTGGGATCGGCGGATCCGTTCGCGACCGCGAGCCGATGATCGGTCTGCGCTTTGGTTACGGACTCGATGGCAGCCGCCAAATCGGGCCGGTTATCGAGCGCGGTCTGCCGGACTTGGGCCAGGGTAGGAAGCTGAGCTGAGAACTCATAGGGGCCTGTGACATCAAACTGCTCAACCGGTGTCTGGTCATTCAGCAGCGCAAGAAGCTGGATCTTGGCGGTGCGGAGACTAACCTCCGCTGTTTGCACATCCGATTCGTATTGCACCCGCTGTAGCTGGAGACGGGACAAATCAATCTGAGCAATGTCTCCTGCTTTGAACCGTTCTTGACTCAGGTTCAGAACTTGGTCGTAGTACGCCAGGTTTTCGATGGCAAGATCGCGGACCGCCTTGCCCTGAAGCGTCTGGATGAACGCCATGCGTAAATTAAAGATGAGCGTTCTTTCAAGGTCAGACTGGCTCGAGACGGCAATCTTGGTTGCGTCCTGGGCGCTTTCAAGCCGCAGGTTTCGTTTCTGTTCCCGCTCATACAGATAGCTGACGGCGCCTGTGGACAACAGATCAGCAAACGGGCCGTGAGGCGGCCCGCCGTTGAACGGGTTGATTTGGTCGTTGAGGATGCTGAGGGTAGGGTTCGGACGCAGAAAGGCCGTGACCTCAGACGCACGGGACTCGTCGACTCCAATCTCTCCGGCCTGAAGAATCCGATTCGCAGCATGAAATTTGTCCTGAACGTCCTGCCAGGTCAGCGTCGTCTGGGCGAGACCCTCTGCGGCAAAGAATACGGTGAGAAAAAGCCAAAATTTGAGAACACGCACCAAGCGCTGCACAAATCCTCCCTGCAATTGATTTCAACGCAGTCGACTTCGATCGCCGGCCCGCATAGCGATGCCGCGGCATTCAAACTGAGATTCCATGCGGCTTGCATGCCATGGAATCTCTTGCCATCCGATCATGGACCGTGTGCATTTCTGTGGCCTTCTACCTAACGCGAGCGAACCCTTTTCAGGTGTTCATGCGATGCATCAAGACTCGATGCATGCCTGAACCGCGATGATGCGTGGCCAATCTCAAGGGACGAGAGAGCGCAGGAATGAAGCACGAGAGCCAAAGGGAAACCGAATGACACCGAGGCATGTGCGCGGAAAGGCGACATGGACGCGCACCCTGAGTGTCGATTTTCGGTTAGGAGGCCTGAGCGGAGAAGGGAGGCGGTCGATTCCAGAAGGAGAAAGTAAAAAGCCGCCTCCTCGAGACTGGCTGGGCAGCGACAACGATCTTTGAATCAGGGTGCTCAACACACACCGGCGCCTGCTGGGCGGAGGGCTGGGCAGTTACATGAGCTGCGTGACAAAAGACGCAGTCCGAATGCATTGCTCCATCCGGATGGGAATGCACCAGATGCACCGTCACGGTGAAAACCACCAGAAGAGTGCACACCCATCCAAGCAGGGCGCGGCCGATACTGGGTCTCTTTTCCCGATCTTGGCAAGACACCTGCATTGCAATCACTATACCGCCCCGGCCTTCCTTTCGGCATGCAACGGGAGGTTTCCGAGACGGGCCGCTTTGACTGAACGAGAACCCGATCCGGGGCGAATGGTTTGGAGGTATAAGGGGAATGTCGGTTGCAAAAGGGGGAGGCGTGAGGAGCATTGATCCGCCCGAGCCCTTTCAAGTTCCGTCCGGTGGCGGCTTCCAGTCCAGCTCCGGTCCGTCCCACGAGCGGTGCAGGGAGAGGGGCTGCAACATGTGCTGACGGTCATCAGGCGGACTCAAAATCTATGTTTGATCTCCTCGCGTTCGCTGGCCTTTGAATTCGCCACTCGTTCTTGGAGGGGGATTCGTTCAAGGAAATTGCCGACCCTACCGGGCGCTCCCTAGTCGACATCAGAAGACACGACGTGTCGAGAGTTGGACCGGGGGGGGGCGTGCATGTGCTCTCCCCGAAGAACTGCGAATAGGGACAGAGTGCCTTAAGTAGTGTCCGTTCCTTCAGCACGTTCTCTGCGCCCTATCCAATCTTCCTGATATAGGTGTTGTTACTCCTGGCGGGGTTCTTATAGGTTTCCCATCGCTCGTTCCGGCGCCCAAGGATTTTTTCCATCGCTTTTGGAACCAGCTGGTACGCCAGTTGATCCCTGTCGTCCAGTTCCAGAGGCAGATGTTGAAAGAAGAAGGCCTTGACGGATCCCCACGCGACACCATCGGAAGAGTGGATCCTTGTCATCGTCTGGGAGTCCGATTCAAGGAGCTCAATCATTTCCTTTTCCCGGTTTGCCATGACATCGACTGGCGCAGTCTCTTCAAGATCAGGGAAGGGGTCGCCTGGGTTTTCAGGGGCAGGTATGCGCGATATGGCGGCCACGGGCGAGGCGGTGCCGAACGTCTTCTTGAGTGAATGGGCGTAGGTCTGTCCCGGTCCCTGCTGGTAGGTTTTGTCGCGCACTTCGAATATTTTTTCAAAGGACAAAACCCGGATGCTCACCGGGTAAGGCTTTCCTCCTACGGAACTCCAGAACACTCCCTGCCCCGGGATCGGTTCGTTGAGCAGAGAACTCAGCAGATCGTCGCTGAAGTGCGCATTGGCCTTCTTGAGCGAAATCAGATCCGTGGCGGATAAGAGGTGGAAGACGAACCAGTTATCCCCTTGGCTCAAGATTTCGACTGGAATGCTTCCAGGTTGTTGGGTGATGACGAAAGCTCCCAGATCGTACTTTCGGCCCTCCTTAATCCACTCGACGTAGGGCTCTGAGGCGGAGCCGTTCTCATTGAGAACCGACTGTGCTTCCTCGACAACGGCGATGGTCGGAATGGTTTTTGATTCGGCCGCTGTAAACTCTTGCTGATTCCGATCGAAGATTCGGCGCAGAATGAGCCCAGAAAGAACGAGGGACTGTCCTCCGCGCATCTGTGACACATCGATCACACATAATTTCCCTTCTGAAAGGGAGTGTATGAGCATGTCCATTAATTGACTGCTCTTGTCGTGCAGCATCCGGACAATCGCGGTCATGTTCGACCGTGCGGCTACCGCCTCGGCCTCTTGTCTCTGCGGATCCAAATCAAGGAGGCTGCAGAGGTCGGTGAGGGGCGTCGAGTTCCCGTTCAAATCAATCTGATTGACCAGAGATTCCCAGCGTTCCTGGGACAGGCCGCGAAGTTTGCGAACGTTTTGCTGATCTTGCCTCTCTGGCGCAAGGGCAATTGCTATCACGTCGGCGGGCTTCAGTCTCCGGATATCCAGACGAATGCCCCCCGCAACGAACGATTGGTAGAAAGGGCTTGGATTCTTCCTTTCGGTGAAGATGACGAGCTTATCCTCCAGGGCCGGGACATCGCAGAGTCCTGGGCGCCCTTTGTCGTCGGGCCAGAAATACTCGCCGTCCGGATCGAAAATAACGGTTCCGACCGGGACCATCTTTCCCGCGCGTTTCGCAACCTGGGGCGTGGTTTCGTAGAGCTTGGAGAATAGGAGCTTGTTCAGGTTTGATTTTCCGAATCCGGCACGGGCGAATGCGAAACTTCGGCGTGCCACCAGCGACTCGACCGGGAAGCGTACCAGGACCTCAGGGGAGAGGATTTGCATCCATTCCTGCATTTCCACGTTGTCGCTCTTGCCCCCCGTGTATAAGTACTCACCGAAGGCGAGGTGGCCTATGGGCGCACCTCGAATATTGTGGCCGGCGATCTCCTGCAGAACATCTTCCGATGGAAATGCGACTCTGCTCCCAACGTGAGGCAGGCGCCGGTGCGAGGGGACGAATGTCAATCCCTTGCCGTTCTTGCGCAATACGCCGAGAACCCGGATGTTAATGCGATACTTTAAGTATTGCTCGCGAAGGTCTTCTGGAATTGATCGATCCTCTCGTACTGCGCGAAGATTAAACTCTTCTCCCGAACCGAATGAGAGCTTGCCTTCTGATGAGAAAGAGGCGATTCGACCGAGAACCGCCTCATCGGGAGTCTCAAGCTGCACGAGCAGGAATTGACCATGCATCGGAATGTTCTGAAAGTCATTCCGGTAGGGAAGCACGAGGTCTGCGTGGAATTCAAGGCCGCCCTGCTGAAACCCCCGGAAGATGCCGACAATCTGCTCGGGTGGAAAGAGCTGAATCTCCCTGGTTGGTTGGAGTCCCTGCATTGTCTGAATTGTAGACATCCTGAGCTCCATGTTAGTTGCGGTACCTGGCCTGGGAAGGGTCGGAGTCTTGAAGTTGGAATGAGTCAAGCGTTAGAGCATCTACACCGAGGCTGTCGCGAATTCCTTCGCTGATGAAGTCTTGCAAAACTTCGAAATCAAAATCGACCAAGGCCGCATTCTCGTGGGCCTTTTGGAGACAGCGCGGATAGTGGGGAACCGGGAACCCATTCAAGGCGTCTGCCAGCATTGAGCCCAGGATGACTTGGTGATCTTTCACTTGGGGCTGGAATATGTCGACCGGCCAGATGGGATCGCATCGGTGGGAACCGAATTTGACGAGGAACATCTTTCCTCCGACAAATTTGTTTATCTCCCCACCCTCCAGCACTCGATCGTCTCCGCGCGCAAACTCGGACCAAACGTAGGCTTTTTCCTCCACCTCGCGCGGGACTTCGGCGTAAGCCGGGTAATCGGTCTGGAGCACGCCTTCAAGCGCCATTGCGAGGCGATAGCGTGAAAGCACCTTGCTGTGCTTGGCTACACCGGCAAGGTAGACCCGGCGCCGGGTTCTCTCCCACTGGAGATCGACTCGCTCTTGCATGATCTTCAGCAGCCGGGGAAAGTAATCGCCGGCGAATACCTTGCTGCGCAACAGGCCGTCGCAGACAATGAGCGTATCGGTTCCAAAGTCTTTCTTCAGGATTGAAAGGAGAATGGACCATTCCACGAGCTCACGGTAGACCTGTACCCAGCTTGGCGAGACCGGCCGGCCTGCCGGTCTCGGACGGATCATGTGCGATAGGTTCGTCAGGGATTTTGAGCCGAGAAGTGACATCATTTCTCCCAACGCCGTTCTCGGAGTGCCATCGACAGCAAATTGATGTCGATCGAGTTTTGCGATCTCGGAGGTCGGGGAAACCGCTTCCAGGCAATACTCGTTGTCGCTGCTGTCGACAACTCGAACAATCTGGATCAAGAAGGGATCAAACTGGAGCTGGTTGTTTCCGCCGTCGGTCCCGACGACCGAGATCGATGTTGTGGCTCTGGGCTGAATCCGGTGGGTCGCGCTCCTGAGCGGTTTGATCTCTGCTCGCAGGGTGTCGAGAATTCCCTGGTCAGCTCCGATGCAATCCGCGATTGCGTTCTTCAATCCTTTTATTGTTTCCGGATCGAACATGGGCCCTCTTTGAGTTCCCGCGAGTCACCGGCACCTGTCCACTGCCAGCCACTTCCCGGTGGGGTAGTTTCTCGATGCAGTAAGTGTACTCTTCGCTGACCGGGTGTTGGCGAGGATCTCAGCTGCCGCCAGCGCTACCGGCGCCGCGGTGCGTGTTGCCGATCATGCCGTCAGGGTTTGCGACTGCCTTGCGATCACAATACCGCCTTTCAGTAAACTGGGAGTCTTCTTCTGGTTCATCCGGACCACAAATTGGACTTGTTCCGGCGCGTCTTCTGTCCGTGCCATTACGGCTGCGGACCCGCTGACTTGTTCGTAGTAGTGGGCGCCGATCTGCCGATCCAGCATCGCTTGAACACTGCGCCTGGCGGGCATAGACCCGTTCTTAGGCGAGGAGAACCTCGTCGACCGCTTTCATGGCGTCGTCGTGCAACAGTTGACCGTCATCGGTCAAAGTGAGGACGCCGCCAATTTTGTTAAAGAGACGGATCGCGAGGGTGTTCTCAATGGGATCGAGTTGCTTCCCAACCCCGGAGACGGAAAGCCCGGGCTCCTCGGCCGGGTCATCTATGTCACGGCTTTGCCGTGACAGTCAGGAATGCGCTTTTGATTGCCCAACTTCACTTTTGGCCGGCGCATCTGGTTCTCCCAAACTCCGATACCGTCAGGGGGCCCCAATCCAGTTCGACGACCGCTCAGTCTGAACATATTAATTTTAAAATACTATTTTAAAACAAGTCAACTTGATATAGTATTTCTATATGGCGAAGAAACCGGAATATCGTGATCTCTTCCCCGGCGCGCTGGAACTGATGATCCTCAAGAGCCTGAGCTGGAAGCCGATGCACGGTTATGCGCTCGCGCAGCGGCTGAAAGACATCTCGGAGGACTACCTCCAGATCGAGGAAGGCTCCTTGTATCCCGCCCTGCAGAGAATGATGAAAGCCGGTTGGCTGGAGACAGAAATGCGACCCTCAGCCAGGAATCGTCCCGTCCGGATATTCGAAGTGACCGAAGCCGGCAGGAAACATTTGGAGCAGGAGATTGCGAGCATCGAGAAGATGTTTGCCGGAGTCACCCGCGTACTTGCACTGGCAGGACAGTAGGAGGCCTTATGGGCTGGCTCGGACAGCTTCTCTCTCGCGGTCGTCGCTATCACGAAGTCTCTGAATCGATCCGCGAGCACCTGGATGAAAAGATCGCCGACCTGATGGATGACGGTATGACGCGAGAAGAAGCGGAGCGATCCGCCCGCCGTGAATTCGGTAACGTGACGCTGATTGAAGAGCGTAGCCGGGAAGTATGGCAGTGGCACACGCTGGAGAGCATCTGGGCCGACGGCAGATTTGCATTTCGGCAGCTCTGGAAGGCGCCGGGGTTTACCCTCACAGCCATACTGACGCTCTCCATTGGAATGGCTGCGACTGTGGCGATTTTCCAATTCGTAGATTCAGCACTCATTCGCCCATTGCCATATGTCGAGCCATCGCGGTTGGTCCAGGTATTCGAGTCCATCCGTCAGGCGCATCGAACGATGTTTTCCCACGAGAACTATCTCGATGTCGAGCGAACCAATAGAGCCTTTTCGTCCATGGCAGCCTACGATGTGCGGAGAAATTTTGTCCTCCAGAATGCTTCGGGTGCTCTGCAGGTCAGCGGTGTAGGAGTCACGGGAGGATTTTTCCGCACGTTGGCAATTACGCCGGTACTCGGGAGGGACTTCAACGTCAACGCCGCGAACGAGGGCCTGTCGGCAGCCTCTGCGGAAGTCATCCTGAGCGATGCGGCCTGGCAGAAGTGGTTCAACGGCAAGTCAGATGTGCTGGGAAAGGCTGTCACATTGAATGGAGAGTCTTATACCGTGATCGGCGTGTTGCCGCGCAGCTTTCAATTTGCTCCTACAGGTGCGACGGAGTTTTGGACAACGCTTCATCCTTATGCCACCGATCCCTGCGAACTGCAGCGCGGATGTCACGTGATGGGCGTTGTAGCGCGGCTGAAGAATGGAGTCACCATAGAGCAGGCATTGGATGACTCGCAGACCATTGCGGAGCAGCTAAGGAGGCGATACCCAGATGCAGACCGGGATGAAAATGCGAATATCGTTCCTCTGAGCCAGGTCATTCTGGGGGACATACAACCGATTCTGCTTACGCTCCTCGCGGGCGCAGGGCTGCTTATCTTAATCGCATATGTCAACGTGGCAAGTCTGCTGGTTGTCCGCTCAGAAAGCCGCAGGCGCGAATTTGCCGTGCGTGGTGCTCTCGGCGCTGGACAAGGTCGCTTACTGCGGCAGTTCATCACCGAAGCGTTTGTGATGGTGGCTGCGAGTAGCGGTCTGGGACTGCTGGCGGCAGGCGGAATTAGCCGTTTCCTGCTGAAGCTCATTCCATTGGATTTGTTGAATTCGATGCCTTATCTCGGCGGGGCTGGGTGGAATGGGCACGTTGCGATATTTGCGATTGCGCTTGTATCGATCGCCTGCATCTTGTTTGCAGCCGCACCACTGCTTTGCCTTCCATTCTCCGATCTCCGCCTCGGTTTGGTAGCTGGTGATCGGGGCGCAGCCGGAACCACATGGAGACGGCTCGGATCACGGCTGGTCGTATTGGAATTGGCGACAACACTGGTGCTCCTGGCAGGTGCAGGACTGCTCGGCAAAAGCTTATACAAACTGCTGCATGTAGATCTTGGATTTGTCCCCAACCATTTGGCCATCCTTGGGACAACTGCGCCGCAGGCAAGGTATTCCACGGACGAACTAGAGGTCGGGTTGCAGAGAGAGGTCGTGAACCGGCTGAAGAGCTTGCCCGGCGTCACCGCGGTGGGTACAGCCGACGGCCTGCCTGTCGGCTGGATTAGTACCTCATCAATCAACTTTGTAGGGGAACAAAACCCGCGTGCGGTCCATGACGTGGGGCAACGGCAGGTCAGTGCCGGATATTTCTCCGCACTCGGGGCCCAATTGTTGGAAGGACGCTATTTTAATGAAAATGACAATGCGACCGCGCCTGGCGTCGCGATTATCAACGAGAGCTTAGCGCGACAATTCTTCCCCGGCAAAGACCCAACCGGCAAACAGATTTTCTTCGCGGGGCAGGCCCAGCATCCGATGCAGGTTGTCGGTGTGATCGCAGACCTAAAAGAAGGCGCTCTCGATGAAAAAGACATCCCATTTTTCTACAGGCCGTTTCAACAAAGTCCATTTCGCAGCTTTGGCATCGTCGCTCGAACATTGCAAGATGCCTCGTCTGTTCTACCGTCTATGATCACTGCGATCCATTCGGTTGATCCTGAAATTGCGGTCTCCGATGCGACCACCATGCCTTCTACCATTGCCGACTCATCGGCGACCTACCTGCATCGCGCTTCGGCATCGCTGGCCGGAGGCTTTGCTGCACTCGCGTTGATACTGAGCGTAGTTGGACTTTATGGAGTCATCTCCTACTCCGTACGCCAGAGGACTCGTGAGATTGGGGTTCGAATAGCGCTCGGCGCACAGCGTCGCTCCGTCTACCAACTGGTTCTGAAGGAAGCCGGCCGGTTAATTCTCGTCGGAGTCGTTATCGGTCTTTCAGGTTCGATTGCAGCTGGAATGCTCCTGCGCAGCCTTCTTTTCGACGTGCAATCCTGGGACAGCTCGATTTTGGGTTCGGTAGCTACAGTGCTCGCAATTGCAGCCTTGCTTGCGAGCTTTATTCCGGCTCATCGCGCGGCCTCCGTCGATCCTATCGAAGCGCTACGAATTGAATAGAGGTCTATCGTGAATTGGTTCAAACAACTGTTCTCTCGTAATCGCCACTACCACGAACTCTCTGAGACGATCCGCGAGCACCTCGATGAAAAAATCGCCGACCTGATGGATGGCGGCATGACGCGCGAGCAAGCAGAGAGAGCCGCCCGCCGCGAATTCGGCAATGTGACGCTGATTGAAGAGCGTAGCCGAGAAGTCTGGCAATGGTCCAGCCTCGAAAGCATCTGGGCAGACATAATATTTGCGCTACGGCAACTGCGAAGATCACCAGGATTTACAGCTGTCGCTCTTCTAACTCTCGCTCTCGGGATCGGAGCCAACACGGCAATCTTTAGTGTGGTTAACGGCGTGCTTCTGCATCCCCTGCCTTTTCATGACCCTGCCCGGCTCATGATGCTCGATGAGAAATGGATGCCACGCTTTCCCCACTTTGAAGCCACGCCTCACGACTTTCTGGCGTGGCGAGAGCAGAGCCAATCCTTTGATCAACTCGGAGCCTTCGTGACAATGGCATTCAACCTCTCCGAGGGATACAGGTCAGAGCGCATTTCCGGCGCGCGTGTCACAGCGAATTTGCCAGAGGTTCTCGGAGTAGAACCGATCCTTGGGCGAAGTTTTACTGCGAACGAGGATACGGCAGGCAATGACCGCGTAATTTTGCTTGGTTACAACCTCTGGAAACAACAATTCGCCGGAGATGCCCACGTACTTGGCTCGGTGATTAAACTCAACGATGTGGATTTCACCGTCATTGGAGTCATGCCATCGACCTTCCGGTTTCCCCACGATGCCGAGATTTGGAAGCCTATGGGTCTCACAGCAGGCGATTTCGACAGCGGTCATTTTCTCTGGGGCATTGGCCGGTTGAAGCCAAACGTGACACGTGACCAGGCACAAGCGGAGATGGATTCCATCATGCCGCGCCTGCGAAGGCCGCAGTTTTGGAGCGTCAATGTCTTCCCGATGCTCGACTACTACATCGGCGAAATCAGAACCCCGCTGTATGTTCTATTGGGCGCTACGGGCTTAGTTCTTTTGATCGCCTGTGTAAATGTTGCGAGCCTGTTACTGGCGCGAGGATCGGCACGCGAAGCAGAGATTTCGCTTCGGGAGTCTTTAGGCGCAAGCCGCAAGCGGATCGTTCAGCAACTTCTGACCGAAGGCATCGTGCTTGCTCTCGCAGGAGGCGTGCTGGGCATTTCACTTGCTTATATTGGCAGTGCAGTCATGAGAAAGATCTCTCTGGCGAGCATTCCACAATTCGATCAGGTGACGGTTGATCACACCGTATTAGCGTTCACGATATTGTTGTCTGCTGTGACCGGCTTACTTTTTGGAGCACTCCCTGCGATACGCCTGTCCCGTACCAACCTTCTTGATCCTCTCAAGTCCGGTAACAGGGCGTCAGCGGGAGGCAAGCGCGCGAATCTTCGCAGCATTCTGGTCGTTTCCGAAGTCGCGTTCGCCCTGGTTCTGCTCACTGGTTCCAGCCTCGTCTTGAAGAGTTTCTGGCTCCTCCTTCAGGTCAATACTGGCTTCAATCCGGAAAATGTTGTGACCGCGAAGGTCGATCTGCCGGTAATCAAATACAAAGAGCTTTATCGCCAGGCGCAATTTGCGTCTTCGCTCGTTGAGCGTCTCACGGGCCTGCCTGATGTTCATCAGGCTGCCATATCGTCTGGTCTCCCATTCTCCGATGCTCCCGACGTTGGTATCCGTATTGATGGCCGGGCTACCGGAGCCAACGATTCGGGTACGACGGCGAACTACTATCAGGTCACACCACAATATTTCCGAGCGATGGAAATTCCTCTCCTGCGCGGACGGGTTTTCACTGAACAGGACACCGCAGCGAGTCTGCCGGTGGCGATCATCAATGAGACGATGGCAAAACGCTTTTTTCCGACAGAAGACCCGATCGGAAAACGCATTGACATCTCCGGGCCAACCTATCTCCGGCAAGTCATTGGGGTAGTCGGCGACGTAAAGCAGACTGGACTGAAAGCTGCTATCAGTCCACAGGTCTACGAACCGTTTGCTCAAAAGCCCTCCGATTCTTTCAATGTGGTGGTGCGCGGTTCAAATAGCGGACCGCTGTCATCGGTAATCCGCGAACAGGTCTCTGCGCTCGATAAAGAGCAGCCGGTCTCGGATGTCAGGACCATGAAAGAAGCAGTTTCGACCTCTATCACAGGAGACAGGTTTGCAACGATTCTGCTCGGCATATTTTCCGTACTTGCTCTTGTGTTGGCAGCAGTCGGGATCTATGGAGTAATTGCATACCTCGTTTTGCAGCGGATGCAGGAATTCGGCATTCGCATGGCTCTCGGAGCAAGGCGTGCAGACATTCTGGGCATTGTGCTTCGTCATGGCCTGGTCTTGACTACGGCAGGCATGCTTATCGGTATCGGTGGCGCACTGTTCCTTACCCGAACGCTCACGCGTCTTCTTTTTCAGGTCAGCCCATTTGATGGGATGAGTTTTCTTTTATCTGTAGTCCTGCTTGGATTGATCTCGATAGCCGCATTTTTTATCCCTGCTGTTGGTGCCGCACGGCTGAACCCGATGCGAGTACTCCGTGGTGAATGAGGTGCCCGGTCCTGGCGGTTGCCCAATCTTAGGAGGTTTCCCCATGCGCTGGCTCAAACAACTGTTTACCCGCCGTCGCCGCCGTGACGAACACTCGGAGACGATCCGCGAACACCTGGAAGAAAAGATTGCCGACCTGATGGATGACGGTCTGGCAGTTCGTCCATTCGCTGGCATCCCGCCCCAAGTCCAGTCGCACACTCTTCTGCTCGGAACGTAGTGTTTGTTTCACTTTTTCCTATGGTTGGCGTCTTATGTGCCCGCCGTGCCCTTTTGGCAACTCATCTGCTTATTGAAAAATGATCCAACGACTCGAATACATCGGCGGTGTTCTCTATGTCCACACGAGAGAAACCAGCATGAAAACCACCAAGGCGTTCACGCACGCCGGGCACTCATTTGACTCGGACACCGGCCTGGCGATCTTTGGCAAACTTCCTGGTGTCCAGATTCCAGCGGGCGTGCCGCTCAAAGACGGTGCCGTTCTCAAAATGCAGCTGGTGAGTCCCGAAGGGGAACTCAAGAAACAGAAGCGCACCGTCGTCCTACGCAAAGGCGGCAAGGATTCCAGCATCTTGCGCGTTGCCGGAATTTCGAGGACGCCGGCGCAGTTCTCTGCCGGGGATGGCTGGCAGATCGAAGTCATTTTGTTCCGAGCCTATTTCACCCACACCGGACTTCAGACAACCGTAGGCTTGACGGGTGACATCCCGCAGTGGCTCAAGGATTCGATCAAGCGCCAGGCTGAGTTCTGGAACCGCATGGCATGGATTTGCCGCGAGGCGCGTCAGAAATGCACCCCGGCGTCGGTCGAGGAGATCAAGGGTTTCATACAGCAGACGATTCTTCCGGCCATCGACACCTTCAACGACTCGCTCGGCCGGTCCAGGCAGAAGCTGAAGCACCCTGCAAAGCTGAAGGGCGAAATGCCGGGCATTGACGGCCTCTGGAAGTTCGCCGGCCAACTCCGCAAGCGCGCCGATCAAGGAAGGCCGAATCCTGATGGACTGCTGGAGTCGGTCATTTCCTTCGCCGAGCAGTTCAAGCCGGACTACACGCCGATGAACGAATTCCAGAGCAGCGTTCTGGAGATCGGCGAGCGCGAAGCGGCGGCCCTCCATCTCAAGCGGTATGAGATTCGGCCCGTGATGCAACGGTTCCTCTCGGTGCTCAAGGCCCGCAAGACGCGGGCGCTGGCATGGACTGACGGATGGCCCAGCATCAAGTACCCGGACTCTCCCAAGGCGAAAGACTGGTCGCTCACCTACTACTTCAACAAGGCGGGCGTGAAGGCTTCTGGCCTTGAGGATGGCAGCGGCATTCCGGGTCTCCACTTCGAGATTCCGAAGACTGCGGCCGAGACGGGGCACCCTAACCTGGTAGGCTCGCGCGCCAAGCGTAAGCTGCGGGAGGCTGTGATCTGGGTTCCGAGTGGGAATAAGGAGGATTGGAGGTTCCGGTTCGGAGTCCTGCAGGAGCGGGAGTTGCCGGAGAACTCCCATATCAAGCAGTGGCAGTTGTCCTACATTGACGGCAGGCTCTGGCTAGGTCTTACGGTCGAGGTTCAGCGGCCTGTCGCTGTTGCTGGGCCGACGGCGGCCGGGCTTGACATCGGCTGGCGCCGCGTCGAGGAGGGCATTCGTGTCGGCGTGCTGTTCGAGCCGGAAGGTGAGACATTTAAGGAGATCGTGCTGGACTTCCAGAAGTCTCCAGTGAATCATGCCCGCCGGGCGCCGTTCCGCGTCAACCTTGGACCTTCGCGTTGGCAGAAAAGGAATATCACGCGCCTCATCCCCGACTGGAAGCCCGGTGATGCCATTCCAGGCACCTTCGAGCTTCGCCCGCTTCTGGCAAAACGCCGTGGCGATCTGATGGACAAGGCAAAGGCCGAACTCTACAAGGAACTGGGAGATGCCGTACCCGCCTGGTTTGATAAGGCTGGCAAGAATGGTCTCCTGCATTTCGCCGAAGAAATGAAGGACAACGCCGCGGTGCAGAATATCGTCAATCAACTTGCAATTCGGGACAAGGAACTTGGCAGACTCATCTCCTTTTATATGGAGGCATCCACCAGGCGCCTCGAATATGGCTACCAGCAGATCGCGCACGATGTCCTGAAGCACCTCAAGGCGAAGGGCATCACTCGCCTCGTGGTCGAGCTCGACTTTCTTGCCAAGGTCGCGCAGGAACAGCCGGAGGACCGGGAAGGGGCCGAACACTACGCGCTCAAGAACTCGCAGAAGTATCGCCAATTCGCCGGCGTGAAGAAGTTTGTCACGATCCTTGTGAACATCGCCCGCAAGTACGGCATCATTGTGGACAAACTCTCGGCGATCAACACCACCCGCATTTGCCAGTATTGCAACCACCTGAACCCGGCGACGGCTAAGGAGCGGTTCCAGTGCGAAGGATGCGAGCGGTTGATCGACCAGGACCGGAATGCTGGTGTCAATCTGTCGCGCTTCGCGGCCGATCCGACGATCGCGGAGATGGCCGCCAAGGCGGGCATTATCGAATTACCGTGCCTGTGCGGACCTCAGGTAGACAGAAATCGACGGGAGGTTCGCGCAGGCTGCAACTTTTGATTATGGAAGGAGGTAGTCGATTTTACTTCCGGTTGCGGCTCGTGCAGATCGTAATTTTCAAGTGGTCCGCGTAGGAGGTTGTACATCAAGTCTTTTTTTGCCGTATTGTCAGGAGTCAGATACAGTGCATCGAGTCAGATGCAACACGTTGAGAGCCGTCTCGTTCAGGATCGACGGCGTTGCAACCAGATACAGTGCATCGGAGTAGATGCCACTGGGGTTTCGTCCGGCTTTTTTTGACGGTTCTCCATCGGGGCGATTCCGACAGAAAACCGGGCCTCTTGCAAAAATCCCTAAAGCGGTATTGACTCGGGTCGAACTGTTGCTTTAATTTGCTTGGGAAGCCATGAGATCACGGTTCCGGCAATCGGTGGCGGCAGCGAGTCCTTGGTCCGAGGTTTTGACCACGCCGCGACTATGCCGTCGGAATTCACTCAAGTTTTCAGCTTCCCGAGGGCCATGTTGCCTATGTGATCAGTCTCAGAGTCTGATCTGCTGCCGCGCGTTTTAAGATGGGGCATGGGCAAGAAGACGCAACAGCACGGTTGGCCGGAGGCAATCAGACTCTGCCGGCTAAATCGGAACGACGTCGAAATGGCCAAGAAACTTGGCTTTCGGCCCGATACGCTCATTCGAGCCAGACCCGGCGCGAATGAGAAATGGAAGCTGCCCGTAAACCGGTGGGTTCGCGAACTATACCGCGCGCGCTTCGGCGAGGTGCTCGCAACGAAACCGCTCCCTGCGCCGATGCCAGTGGAAGTCGAACTCGATCAAGAAGCTATGCGCCGGTTCGAGGAGGAACTCTTCTGGGAGGACTATTGGGCACGGAATGAGGACGAGACCGGGTCAACGAAGCGCAAAGACAGCCAGGCAAAGCCGGCGAAAGCGGCTGGCACCGGCCAGGCGGCATGTCAGCAGCAGGGGATTTGCGATGACTCTATTCCGTTTTAGGCGAACTCAGGCCCAACAGACTCGCGGAGCGTAGCCAGGTCCGCCTGGTCACTCTTTCGTTTGATGCCGCGACCGGCGGCTTTGTGTGCACTTCTGAGCAACCGCCAGCCCTTGGGGTGGTTATGGGAGCCGAAACTCATGAGCAAACCAAAAACTCTGCTGGAAGACCTCTGCGAGCACGCTCTGTCCTGCGGTGCTGAGTCCATTGAAGTGGAATACCGGGACCGCCGTGAGTGGGTCTTCGCACAAAAGGGCGGCATTGCCTTTGGCACCGCAAACTTCGCAAGCTCAAGCCGCAACGCCAAGGAATTGCGCGAGAATCTCTTTGCCGCCCGGAAGAAGCCGGTACGGACCGCGATCGGCGGTCGGGTGTGGATCCTGAAAGTGGAGGTCTACGACAGCTTCGGCGAAGACGCATTCCGGGTGCGTATTGATCCTGCGCCAAAGCTGGATTCGCCGGTGGCGCCGCCCTTCACGAAGAAGCAGGGGCAGTATCTGGCATTTATTTACAACTACTCGAAGATCCATGGCCGGGCACCCGCGGAATCGGATCTCCAGCAGTACTTTCAGACGTCGCCGCCAACGGTTCACCAGATGATCAAGACGCTGGAACTTAACGGTCTCATCGAACGAACTCCCGGGCAAGCACGATCCATACGGCTGCTGGTGCGGCCGGAGCACTTGCCGACGTTGGGCTAGCGACGCGATCTGGCGGATTGTGCATGCGGGTATTGCTCGTTGGAGACGCCTATCGCACGAGGAGAGAAAATCGGTGGCAGCCAAGGATGGGGCCGGAATGACAGTGCCAGTCTTGGCTAAATCAGCGCCAAGTCCAGCAGTACCATCACGTCAATGCTCCGCTGGCCGCTCTCGAACTTGGTGAAAAAGTTCGGTGTGCGACCCATCATTTGAGAGATCTGATGCTGCGTCAGGCCCATGTCCTTACGCGCTGCTCCCAAATGCTGGATGATAAAATTCAGTTCATCTTCAGAAATAAATTGTTGCTCCGCATGGATCGGGGAAAGATGCGCACAATCCGGATCCGAGCTAAACAGGCGATTTGAAGCTTCGCTCGAATAGCAAACATCAACTTTGTCGATAGCCCCGGTATCGAGCCGTCAAATCTGGCGCTCGTGCCCTAGGAGAAACTGATGCAACAAGTCAAAGTAGGCACCAAGTACTGCCCGCCTCGCCACCACGCGCCTTTGTTCCGCGAAGGCCAACGGGATTGGGAGATGCACCCGTCGTGGATTGCGGGAGTGGAAGCCTTGAACGCCTATAGCGACTGGGTAAGCTCAGTCGTTTTGCCCATTGCCTTCCAGTGGATTGAGGAGCATAAGCCAGAGGTTTACTCTCAGGTACCTGAGGAGCTTAAGGACGATGTCGGCGTGGTGCTGGCCGCCGCCTTCAGGCTTGTAAGAGAGCTTCCAGCCTACAAGACCGGGATGGAAAAGAGTGCGGAATACGAGGCTGCCGTGGCGAACGGGACTTGGGATTCGTCGAAGACCAATCCGGTATGGACGAGTATTGCGAAAAAAATTCGAACCGGCACCGAGGAAGCATTCGCGGAGCAAGCCTCGCTTCTGGGCAATATACCTGAATAAGGCGCGACCGCCGACCGTGGCGCTCCAGCCGGCCCCATTGATGCCGCAGGCGCTAGACCGGTTTTCCGAGTTGCACGCAAACTGGAAAACCGGTTTGGTAACGCGAGCGTGAAACGCAACGGAGCGGGGGCCAATGAAAGGAGCGAGTTGAGCAAGTTCGTTGATGAGGCCGTTTTTAGAGCATTTCCCGCAAGACGTGTGGACCGAAGCTAGGGTTCGCAAAAAGAAGCATCCATCTCAGCCTGGATGACGCAATTACGTCCACTACTCTTGGCCCGGTAAAGAGCGGAATCGACGGCTCGGATTACAGTCTCAGCCTCGTAATGAGGCGGAAAGGCTGAGCCCACGCCAAAGCTCGCCGTTACCTGCAGTATTTTCTCTCCATCTTTAATGCGCGCCGATTGCAAAGCCAGGCGCAGTTGTTCGGCGCGGATAAGCGCACTTTCAATTTCGCAATCTGGCAGAATCAGTAGAAACTCCTCTCCGCCATAACGACCGACATAGTCATAGGGACGCACAGAGCGATTCAGGATTTCGCTGATCTCTTTCAATACCAGGTCGCCTGCCATATGGCCAGAACTATCATTGATCGTTTTGAAATGGTCGATATCAATCAAGATCACGCTCAATGGCGTCTGATCGCGAAGCGAGCGATTCATCTCATTGCCTAACCGCTGAACAATGATGCGGTGATTCCAAAGACCGGTCAAACCATCGTGCTCGGCTTGGTACCGCATCAGCATGCTTTCGCGCATCAGTTCCATCTTCTCCCGTTCCATTACCTCGCGACGACGCTGGTCCTCCTGCACGCTGTTATAGGCCGCGTAAACAATGGCCACGAGGAGAAGTGCTCCGGCGAGTGTGATGAGAGAGATCCCGCTGCCATCGATGCTGAAAAAGGGCGAGTCGAACCTGGACACGATCGGCCAATCGGTAAATTGACGGCCTTGTTCGATCACGTTGTTGAAAAAGATCAACATTTCGTCGAGGAAGGCCAGGATGGCTACCAGCCATGGGGCGGAGTCAAACTGCCTGCGCTGGAAATATCCAAGGCTTACAAGGATCAGAGGGAAAGCCTCAAGCAGGAGATAAAAGACGGTCGATACGGCATCGGAAACCTGGATCAGGTGCGTCCACTGCGGTTTCCAACTGATGGCAACTAGAACTCCATCCAAGCTGGCATTGATGATAGTAAAGCAAGCGAGGATGCGGGTAAGCCTGGAAACGGCGGGATTCTCATCGAGAAGGAGAAGCCGGAGAAGGAGAAACCAGAGCGATACATCCTGCATGGCACTGATGGGTTGGTAAATTCCCTCCGCCACAGAGTAGGGCCAGCCCATGTGAGCGTCCGAGAGCAGGAGAGCGACCGGTTGAGCAACGGCAAAGCCTGTGGTCCAGAACAGGATCCACCGGGAGGGAGTTCGCAACCAGAGAAGAAAACTCAACAGAGCAATCACGGCGCAGAGGAGATTGGCGCCGAAATAGAGTTGCCGGCTGCGCAGCCACTGGAATTCATAGGCAGCCTTAGCGGTCGCGATTGCTTCCGGACTCCCGATCAGAGGAGCAGCATCAAACCCGCCTCGATCTCCGTAATCGTCCGAGAGCAGGGGGGCTTTCCAAACGCGCACGGCCAGAACACCCTGTTGTATCGGGCCCAGTTCAAAGGTCTGCGCCGGCTGCGATTTGTACCAAACAGGGTGAGGTGGCAGTTGGCCGTTCCTCCCGATGAGCGCGCCGTTCCAATAGATTTCGTAGGAGTCACGGATGAAAGACACCAGAAGCGAAAACTGCTGGGGTACGCCCGGAGCTGGGGTGAGTGCGATCGAACACCGGTACCAGGCAACCCCTGTAAGTCCGGCGTGACCCTGCTGGCCCCACGGCTTATCTGCATTGAGTTGCTCCCAGTCAGAGCTGTCGAACGAGGGCGTTGCCCATGCGGGATCATCCCCAGGGTGGAATTGCCAGGGGCCGATGAGTGTGAAAGTTCCCTTGCCTAGCCCCTCGATGACCAGGGGAGCGGCCGGTGCGACCTTCGTGCTCGCTTCCATCGCATGCAACCCGCAGGCGGCCAAGGCAAAGATAACCATGGTCGCTATACGGTAGAGCGGAGGGAAACGGCATGGATGCATATTGCTCAGGATACAAACTCTTGCTCCTGTTTGCGCTAAAAAATTTGGATTTGGTCCTCATTCTCGAGCCAGGCAAGCTCGATACAGATCTAGACCTTGCGCGGGAATGGCCCGCCTGCGTAGTGCGGCGTTTTTCACGCCTTCTCCGACGGAGTCACGCCTGCTTTGAGGCTGGCAATAATGCGGGTGGTGACGGTCTGGTCGATGCTCGGCCTGCTGGCAGCGTTGGGATGATTGGGGTGTGTCATGACGTTTTGCGCTCCTGTGCTGGCCGCGTGGGGCGAGATTGTGAAGCAGGGCATTCCACGTTTGGCACTCAACCAAGTTTCTCTTCTGGAGTGCCCCGCTTCCTGTCCTGTGCGGTGGGCAGGGGCGAGGCGGGTTCGGTCAAGGGCCGCGGTAATGTGCCCGTTCATGGAACGTCACCGAACACCCCGGACGGGGTTCGACCGGCTCCGCCATATTAAGCAGCATGAAGCGGGACACCGAGATAAGAAAAGAAACTTAGGTAACCTTCCGCATTGCTTTCAGGATCGGCGTTGCGGGCAGGACAGGAGGTTGTCAGAAACGATCCGATGGCTCGAAGGCCCGACGCTGGGACGAGGTAAGTCCGTCCGTGCAGGTGGATCGAGCGAAAACTGGCCCGGAACCTGGGAAAGAGCGCGGAACCTCTCTGAGCCCGTATTCGGCGGCAGGAGAGATTGGGTACAGGATTCGACGCATCACCTGTACCAAAAAGCTCGACGCAAAGCTCGCATCCGGCTCGAGATAACGTCACCAGGGCCGATCAAGTCGAGCAGCGAGGTTTCGGGGTCGGCAGGGGAGGATTCAATGCCGATCCGATCATTCTCCGCAAAGCTTCAGCCGCCGATGGCAACCCGGGTAGCGTTCCGGCACGTCAATCGAAACATGCCCCGGAAGAAACTCGATCTTTTCCGCCAATGACACACGGGTCTTTTGGTCGCGATGATGGGCTGGTGATCGCCACTCTCAGAAAGGCTCCTCTTGAGCCTGTTGAAAGCGTTTTCACTGTTGCGGCGTGGATTGCCATCGAACGGCTTCAGGGCCGAAACCTTCACGGTCTTCTCGGTCGACTTGATCAATCAACGAACTTACTCCGATACTTTGTAGAACACTTCCGCCGTAGCCAAGAGAATCGTCCTATAATTCTGTGCTATGTTCCCATACGACGATGCACTGGCTGCAGCAGTCAAAACTGCTCCGACGTCGATCGCTGATGTCTTGACAACCATGCAGGCCATCGATACCTTATGCGTTCCCGGCGACGGGCTTAAGTGGTTCAACTGGCTGTACCTTCAAGTAACCAAGGCGGTCGAAAACCGTGTTGCCACTGGCGGCTTTATCGATCAGGCATGGCTCACTGAACTCGACGTTCAGTTTGCTGCGCTTTTCTTCAATGCGCTATCTGCTAGCCTGACGGGCGCTGTTTGCCCTGGCTGTTGGGGGGCCGTATTCGCCGTCCGGAACAAAACCGACATCGCTCGAATCCAATTCGCGCTCGCCGGGATGAACGCACATATCAATCACGACCTTCCCTTTGCGATTGACGGGACTTGCCAGTCTACCGGCACCGTACCTCAGCATGGAAGCGCTCAATACAACGACTACACCGGATTGAACGCACCGATGGACGCGCTCATCGATATGGCAAAGCAGACACTGAATGTCCGACTTCTGGGCGATCCGCTACCGGCACTTTGCCAGCTGGAAGACACGATCGCGGCCTGGAATTTGGCGACGGCGCGCGAGAACGCGTGGAATACCTCAGAAAGCCTTTGGCAAGATTCACAGGCACTGCGAGCCGCGCACATGGGCATCATTGATGGCTTAACAACCGTCATCAGCAAAGTTCTGCTCGTGGCTGTGCCATGACCGTCGCCACTCTGGGCGCCTGGCTTCTGAGGCCTTCTCTTTCGCGTCGTTTTCTCTAAGCCACTTCGGCGTAACACGCACACGATTGAGCGGCCGCGCCAGGCCGGCGTGAGTGCGTTCGGCCTGGCATGAGCCTGGCCAAACGATGCAGGGAAGGGAAGCGGTGCCCTTAGAGAAGGACATCGTAGCAATGTTCTTGGATTTTGCAAGCGGAATCTTCAGGCTGCGATCGGCGAGAGAAAGATTCCGCTCAACCGCATTGGCGCCGTGCTACAATCCGGGCTGCCTAAAATGGAGGTTCGTCATGTTCAACTCCAGCGTCATCGATGTTGCCATCGGTCTAGTGTTCGTATTCCTTCTCCTGAGTCTTATCGCCTCCTCCGCGAAGGAGGGACTGGAATCTTTCTTCAAAAGGCGTGCAAAAGACTTGGAAGAAGGGATCAAGGAGTTAATTGGCAGCGATGGAGATCAGTTCATCGGCTCTCTTTACGACCATGGCCTGATCAACTCGCTGTTCAGGGGCAGCTATGCCACGGCGAAAGAAACGGGCGACCTTCCCTCGTATATTCCCTCGAAGAATTTCGCTCTCGCGCTGATGGATCTAAGAAATAAAAGCGCATTGAAGAGCGGCGTCACCCCCTCGGTCCCCCTCCCCTTGCATGTGCAGCAGGCCTTTGATGCCTTCGAGCTGACCGCCGAGAAAGACCTCGATAAAATTCAAAAGCAAGTCGAGGATTGGTACAACAGCTCGATGGATCGGGTGTCTGGGTGGTACAAACGCCGGACCCAAGCATGGATTTTCCTAATTGGGCTGATCTTCACCATAGCGGTGAACGCTGACTCCATAATGATTGCCAGACGGCTCTCGACAGACACGACCCTGAGGCAGGCAGTTGTTCGAGCGGCAGAACGGGAGACGAAGAATGGACCTCCTCCAGCCCCCGATAGTACGGCGCCGGGAATTAAGCAGTCTTTAGAAGACATCAGGAACCACTTGTCAGATTTGGATGGGGTCGGTCTACCAATGGGTTGGCAAAATGAGAAAGACACAAGCGCTATCGGGATACTCACTCATACGCCCGGATGGCTCATCACCGCTCTTGCGATTTCTCTAGGGGCACCTTTCTGGTTCGACATGCTGAATAAGATCATGGTGGTGCGGTCAACAGTGAAGCCAAGCGAGAAGAGCAAAGAGGAAGGCTCGAAAGACCCAAGTACGCCGAAAGTGGCTGCATCAGCAACTGAATGACGTACACGGAGGCCGTCCATATCGGCGGTTATTGTCTCGACCCAACGCTTTCGCAAAGGAATATCAGGTATCTCAGCAGCTTGTGTTGTACCACCTGGCGCGCTAGAGATTTGATAATCTCTAGCGCGCACACCTGCACCTTGCAAGGGGGGCAAGCGCTACGTTCATCCCTGATTTTGGATATTGCCGTATAGTTTCTGGGTTAGCATTCCCGATAGAGCACGCGAAGGCGCCATCAGTACAGCCGCCTCCCCAATTCCCAGCTTGAGGTTGAAAGGCCCGAGGGCACAACTTCGACAATCGACGATGAACCTGCAACCTGGACGTATGTCAGCGAAGGCTTTTTCAAGGCGTTGGAGATTCCACTCCTGCGAGGAAGACAATTCACCTTCGCAGATGGGCCGGCAGCCTCGCCGGTGGTGATTGTGAGTCAGGCCATGGCCCGAAGGCTATGGCCGGGACGGGATCCCATCGGCAGGCGTTTTAAGTACAGGGCACCGGGATCTGTGGCAAATGACTGGCTCACGGTTGTCGGAGTCGCAGGAGACACGGTTCGGGACGGACCTGAAACGCACCCCATTTCCGTCATCTACTTCCCCGTGCGCCAAAAGATATGGGATGTGCTTGCACTCATGGTGCGCACTCAATCCGATCCGGTTGCCATGGAAACGGCCATTGACGACCAGATCCACCTGAGCAAGCCTGAGGCGACACAATCAACGTTCTCGCCGCGACCATGTCAGAGTCGGCAGACCGTGTCAGATCATGGGCGGGGAGGCTCATGAAGAGTTCCTACCCGAAATCTCGTACGGCACAATGTGACACTAACCTCATGTCCTAAGTGCCTGTGTCGGCGATGAATTTCGAAATAAAATCCGCCGGCCCAAAACAAAGGCGGACCAGACCTGAACCAGCGTCTCATCCGCTTTCGCTCTTTGCAATTGGCGGAAACTGGTCGTTGGCGCTCTTCGGCTCAGGCGTGCGAAACCGCCTTACCTCGTCGGAAAGCGAACCCAGTCACGCAAAGAATGCCGGTGACAAGCAGAGCGAACGAGGCGGGTTCGGGTGTCGGTGTAATCGTTAGCACTCCGGTTCCGTCGTTCGCGGCTGTAAAGTCGTAGGTGCCCGGGATAAAGGTAGGGTCGGTTACATCTCCGGAGAACAATACGACACCGTCCTGGGCATCGATGCCGAAGTATTCGTCAGCGAACCCGCCGGTTTCAGCGGCGGTGAAGAAGTTAAGCGATTCGCTGGCAAAAGATCCGCCGGCTAGAGGCGGCGTTATGGTTGCTGCTGGTGAGATGGAGAAGTAAGTCCCTGCGAGATAATTGACTGGCGTTGGGCTCGCCGGACTCACGAACGTCAGGGTTTGGTCTCCCCACGACAGGGTGAAAGAGTCTTCCAGAGTGTTGGCTTGGGCGGCAGGGCAGACGGTCAAGGCGGCCAGGAATGTGAATAACGGCAGGTCGAGGCGCACGCGGATCCTTTCATCAGAGGACAAAGAACGGCGTGGATGCACGGCCAAGGCGGCACCTTCAAGCGTCGTGCGACCTTCGACCGGCATTCCCGTCGGTAAGAGGGAAGACCAGATTCAACTAGAAGAAGACCTCGCAGGAGCGAGCCAGAGAGATCAATCCACGAGAGCGGTTTCGTGCTGTGAAGGCCCTCAATCAAGACGTCGTGCAGGCTCGACGAAGGTCAGTGAAAAGCCTCAGCCAGGAGAAAAATCCGGCAATCCGATGAGGTAGGTACTATAGCATGGACCTTGGAAGGTATGTGAAGACAAGGGGAGAATTATTTTCGCGGAAGTAAATTGTGCAAGTGGCTGGGGGAACGAATGCGTCCGGCTCAGCGTGGGCGCACAGGGGGCTGCAAGACAAGAACGGACAAGACCCAGGAAAGGTCTTGTCGGGGTATGGGGCCAGCTCACGAAATGGGAAAAATCGTACGCCTGGAGAAAATGAGCATCCGAACCCGGTATCCAGCTCTTCTCGGGTAATTTTTTGGACGGGACATTTAGCTGTCATCGAACATCTGAAAACATAGTTTTCTGAACATCCGCCGGGGTTGAGAATATTCTTGAGATCATCCGCGCCGTAGGCGCGCGTCATCAATCAAGCATCCTCATTGGCCAGTCGGAGTATCGTATCCCCAAAGAAGACCTAGGCAGATGCGCCTAGATCGGCCATCAGCATTCGCCCCTGCTGGGTGGGTTCCGTTGGGAAATGCCATGTCCGAATCCGTTCTACGAGCGCGGCAGTGTCGCGCCTGCAATTCTATTTTCTACGTCTGCCGCTCTTGCGACCGTGGGCAACGCTCTTGTGTGGTCAAGATGGCAGAGCCGGTGCCCGTAGGCAGCAGTTACGTGCGGCCAACCGCCGCTACCAGTGCGGCCCGGCTGGCCGACATGCTCACCGGAGACGTCAACGACAGTATCGGCTTCGCTGTGCCGGAACCCGCGTGACGGATCAGAGTTCCCGTTCGATCGCGACGCCGACTTTATCTGGTCCTGGAAGAACTGGCCAGTGTTCTGCCTGCGCCTGTATTAGCCGTTGGGTTGATCCCTTTCCAGCCATTCCGCCACCGCTGGCCCCGAAGCGGTCTCGGCGACGAGTCGGCGAGCGTTCAAAAAACTACGTTTTCAGATCATCGCTGACAAGCCGAACTTGGGGATGGGTTTCAGGTTAACTTTCTCTCCTGCCTGATCCATGAGGATAGCGTATCCGGTGGAGAAGCGGCCCTTCACGAAGTAGGTTTTTCCGCGGTAGCGAACCTTGTCGAATTTGCGGAAGCCTTCGATCTTTTCAGGCGGAATCCGAGTCTCCGAGCGTACACATTTCGAGCGTTGGTAGTCGCCATCGGGGATGCAGATTTTGAGAACCGTAACAGATGTGAGCAAGGCCGGTTTGACTCCTTGGGTGGCGACTAGAGCAGCGTCCAGGGAGCGCGACTTCTGATCCGTGAACAACTGCCTGTTTGCCTTCCTGATATAGCCGAAGGTTTCCTCCGCGTCGGGGTAGGCATTGAGCAACTGTACCCGGATGGAGTTCATCTGGGTGGCATGGAGCAGATTGGCTTTCTGCTTACCGTTGCGCTTCAGAACGAGACCATCGTGATGCACCTTGTCGTGGCAGCTCTTGCAAAGGGTAACCAGATTCTCAGCCTCGTCGGACCCGCCTTGGGAGCGGAAGACAATGTGGGGGACGTGGAGACGTCGGTCCTTCGATTTTCCTTTGCAACGCTGACAGAGGTAGCCGTCACGAGAAAGGACGAAGGCCTTGGTGTTTTCGTAGCCATAGTTCGGCCCCTTCTGATAGAGGCTCTTATCTTCCAGCACGGCTGGATTTTTCAAAGCATGGGAACCGAAGGTTCCTGTCTCGAGGATGAGCTTGGAGACGGGCAGGATGGAAGCGAGCAAGCGGGTCTCCTTATGATGGGCGGGCATGGCCATGTGATCACCATTGACTCGGAAAAAGGACCTTCTTCGCGTTAACTAATTTGATCCATAACCATCTATGAGGTAACCCATTCCATATCAATATCTAAGAATCGAGACCTAAAGTATACGGTGAGGCGCGCAGTCGTAATCCGGGATTTGTTCAGGGGTCGTTGACGGGCTAAAGACCAGTATCTATATGGGTTAAGTTCGATGGACCCTGGTTCTGGTCCGACTTTGGTCCGACCCCCTTAATAGAGGGAGTCTTGGGATTCAATCCGGATCGGGCACACAGAGAGGCATCGCGCGGTTATGGTTTTGCATGAATGGCTGAACGCGGCCCTGAAAAGGCCTGCGGAATCGCCAGACCGCGGATTATGGTCGAATGTGGCCACTGATTACGGAATCCAAGGAACCATACATCAGAGTCAAAGGCCGCCCTTTGTTGGTAAGGAAATTGTATATATAATGTAAGGAGGAGTTGCTATGCCTCTAACCTCTCACAATCCGTCTACGACAGTGGAAGCCACTGTTACCTCTAAGGGACAAGTCACGCTTCCAGGCGAGTTGCGGAAACGGCTCGGCATCCAGAAAGGTAGCCGGATACGGTTCAACATCCCGGCGAGTGGTCCTGTCGAGGTAGAGCGGGTTCTGTATGACCTCGAAGACCTGTGGCGGATGGCCGACGCGGGTCCGAAGTCCGAACGAGTGATGAGTTTTGAGGAAATGAATGCGGCCAAGGCCCGGAGACGATGGTAATGCTCACGGCCGATACCAATGTGTGGGCGCGCGCCCTGCTGAACGATGACGCAGCCCAGGCAAGAAAGGCGCGAGCGGCTCTCGCCGCCGCCCGCTCCGCCGATGGAGTATTCGTCCCGCTCATCGTTCTTGCGGAACTCTCGTGGGTGCTTCGAGGCCAATGGGAGAAGGAGAGAGTCCTTGATGCCCTTGAAGGTACGCTTCAGGCGCGCGGTGTCGTGGTCGAATCCGCGGCCCTGGCCCGGAAGGCTCTCGAAGCTGCACGGAATGGCGCGGCGGGTTTTGCAGACCAACTGATTGCGGAAATCTCCTTCGAGGCAGGCGCGAACGAAATTATCACCTTTGATAAGGCCTTCGGGCGTCAGTCGCGGGTACGCCGTTTGAGTTGAAGCATGTAAGGCTGCCATCCCGGCCGTCCTGTCGATGCTGTTTCTCACAGCCACGGCTCGATCCACGATTCGGCAAGCGGAAATTGGATTCTGCCACGAAAGTCCTCTGCCAATATTACTCAGGCAGTGTGCACCACCCTTTCTTCTTTCGCATCTTCCTGAGGCTTTTTCTCCATCATGGTCCAGATTAATTTGGCTGTATTTCCGTGACTACCCAGCCCCCTGACACCGCAGTTCTTCATAAAAAATAGGTCTAGGTTGCCTGGGCGGGTGTGAGTTGGACCTCTCAAAGGGGCAATGGGCGGCCTCGGGGAGTGGCTCTGGAGAGTCTTGACGATGATGATTCCCATGCCTACCCCCATGCCTACCCCATGCCTACCCTTCGAAGAGGATCCGAGTTATTACTGTGATGTGCATACTTCGGAATCGTTGAGCTCATGCTCGAAGGAAGAGTTGATCGCGCTGATCTTGCAATTGTGCGCGCGAGTGAGTGAACTGGAAGCGCAACTGGCGAAGAACAGCCGCAACAGCAGCAAGCCGCCCTCCAGTGACGGATACGGAAAGCCGAGACCAAAGAGTCAACGGGAAAAGAGCGGCCGCCCCAGTGGAGGTCAACCGGGGCATGCAGGCAGCACGCTAAAACAGGTAGAGCGGCCGGATCAGACGGTGGTCTGTCGGGTCGAGATGTGCGCATGCGGGTGTGATTTAACGGGGTGCCAGGCGGTAGAAGTGGAGCGTCGTCAGGTTTTTGAGCTGCCGGTGATGAAGCTTCACGTCACCGAGTATCAAGCCGAGATTAAAGTCTGTCCGCAATGTGACCAGCCGGTGAAGGCGGCCTTTCCCGCCGCGGTGAGCCAGCCGGTTCAGTATGGGCCGCGGGCGCAGGCGGCGATGACTTACTTGAGCCAATATCAGCTACTGCCCTTTGAGCGGTTGCAGGAACTGCTGCACGACTTATTTCAGATGGATGTAAGCCAGGGCACGCTCAACAA
>DATDLS010000581.1:0-4056 GCA_036519195.1 Occallatibacter sp.
GTAGGGCTTGAAGTCGAGGGTCTGGACACCGGGGATCGGCTCCCAGAGGAAGGGATCGATGCCTCCGGTAAAGATGAAGGGAAAGACCGGCGCGACACCGGCGGGCTTGCCATCGATGGAAATCTCTGTTTCGCGGAAGGCGGTGTTGCTGCAGCTCTCGAGCTCGGCGGCCACATTATTGGGCACGCAGAGGTAAAAAAACTCGTCGTCGATCTGGTTCTGGGCGAAGACGTCGAGATAGACGTTCTCCACGTTGCGCGGCAGGTCGACGGTCTGGGTCAGCTGGCTGGTGGAGGTGACCAGATCGAGCGGATTGCTGCCGGAGCTGAGGCCTACGACGATGTCCGGCGTGGCATGAGCCGGGGCGAAGGGCGTAGCAGGAAAGAATTCCAATGCGGCGTTGGCAAAGATGGTGCTGTTGTCGACGGAGTTGACGGTGTTGCCGATCGAGGCCGAGCCGGGCTGGGCCGTCTTGAGGACCGAGGTGAGGTCGGTAACGTCGCGCTCAATGTGCCAGGAGGGACTGAGGTTGTTGCGGGGTTCGGCAGTCGAGCCGAAGAAGAGGTTGACATCGCCAAGATAAAACCAGCCACTGCGGTCGAACTGGTTTCCAGCCGAGACGGTGAAGTCTGCCGTGAGGATGACTTTGGACCAGGGCCCGGGGCAGTTTGCGGGCGGGGCGTAGTTGAACGTGGTTGCGTTGAAGTTGTCAAAGGCAGCGTTGGTGAACAGTGTCACCGTGCACGGTTTGACGTTCGGCTGCGGAATGGGCGGTTCGGCAGTGACAGGATTGGAAGAACCCACTTGGGGGGTCGTTGGGGCGAGGACGACTTGCGCCTGAGCAGCGCCGATCGAAGTGAAGACGAGCAGAAGAAGAGTTGAAAGAGTGGTGACAGGGTTGAAGACGCGTACACCAGCTAGTGTGTCCTGCATAGAAAGACCATCCTTGTGGTTGTGTTGGAGTTGTCAAAGCGGCGTTGGTGCGTGACGGAACGATGCCAGGTCTGACGGTCGTCCGCGCAACGTGCGGTTCGGCGGTGAAAGGATTGGGGGAGCCCACCTGGGGTTGATGGAGCGAAGACGACTTCGGCCTGAGCAGCGCTGATCAAAGTGAAGACGAGCAGAACAAGAAAAAGAGTTGAAAAAGTACGAAGAGGGTTGGAGACGGTTGCGCCGACTGCTGGTTCCTGCATTGGAACGCCATCCCTGTGTCACTTCAGAGCCTGTTTGCGATCTCCGCAAAAGCTACACGGGGAAGGTGAGGGGAACAAGCTGCAAGCTGGTATCGATCCCAAAAATACATCACACGGAACTCGCTTTTTCGCATGAATGAAGCGGCCCAAGAATATGCCGGATCGAGCGAAGCAGTTGTCAATAAATTGTCATTTATTCTGAGCGCCTCTTCTGAAATCACTCCGGTTACGGAATTGGTCAATAGTCCTCGAAGTTATGCACCGCGGTACTCTACGCCCTGGTAACCGGCCCTATATACATAACAGTAAACATTGACAAAATCAGACCTCCAACATGCGACCCGATTGTTGCCATGCGACCATGACGATCGATCGCGTGCGTTTCTCGGCGAAGACACAAAAAACGCAGGTCCTCATCGAACCAGGCGGATCCTCTGTGCATTCCACAGGACACAATCGCGGAGCGTTCCGATTCTGGCGAACACGAGGACGCAACGATCAAAAATTTAGATAGATCGGATTGCCGAGAAGCTGTACATTCCCATCGGCGTCCGAGACCGTCAGGCGTATCCAGTGCCGCGCGCCGTCGCTTACCCAATGGGTCACGACAGACTGGTCGTCACTGGAGAGAGCGATCGGGCTATCCAGCGGCTTGCCGTCGACTAGTTCCTGCACCTTAGCCTGTGCGCAGCCCACGACATGGATTCTCAGCGCCATCTCTTGACCACGCTCGACAGCAATGGCGTCTCCCATGTGCGCGCTGGCCTCCGCCGTCTGCGCCTCTACCTCAAGGATTCGGTTGCGCGAGCCCGTCACATCGACGAAGACGTGGCCTGCGCGCAAACCATCCAGGATTCCGGCAACCGAGAGTTCCTTTGCCTGAACGACGGTGGTCGGATGGCCGATTGCGGAGGGAATTTGCTCCCCCTTGGTTGCCTCATGGTTGTCACTGCCGCCAATGCCCGTCAACCGGAACCCCTTGGCGACCTGTTCATCCCAGAACGGCGCCATGACACGGTTGGCGTTCACTGCTTCGACAGCGGAGAATTGCGAGAGGTCGACCGGTCCTGGCGGCCCCCATCCGCATCCGCGGCAGCGCTCATCGGTCGGCGACATAGGATGATTGATCGATACGATGCCGCCTTGTGCCTTGACATCGGCGACCACCTGATCGATGGTCCGACCGCCCTTGTCCGCGACCAGATAGTCGACATATTGGGTGGTTCCAAAGGCATTGAAATGGCCATAGAAGGTAGTCATCTCACGGCCGGGAATCAGAAGCAGCTTGCTGAAGTACGGCTGCAACTCGCGCATTTCGGCATAGTGAGCCAGAGAGTTATGGTCCGTAATTGCAATGAAGTCGAGACCCCGGGAGGCGGCCATCTGGGCGGTTAAAAACAGAGGGCATGGAACGTGGTCCCCGCTCTGGTTCGCGCAGCTTCCGTCGCTATCAGCGGTGTGCATATGCAGGTCGCCCCGATACCAGCGTGTTCCGGTCTCAAGCGGGGTGAGGGTAAAGCTCGAATCTTCAACAGGGGAGTTGAAGCGTATCTCCGCGCGGTAATGCGAAGACAGCTCCGGGCGGATGCTGGAGACCGAGATCAGTAATTTCCATTGCCCAGGTGGAATGGCGCCCGGGATGTAGGAGGCTGTCGCGTCCCCCGGCCCGATAGTGAAATGGTCCTTGTTGCTTCCGCTCTGGCCGCGAAACCCGTTCGGATCGTGGATGCCGATATTGAGTGTCGTCTTTTCCTGCCTGTGCGTATAGCTGAAGTCGATGGTGATGCGATGAACGCCGGCCGGCACGGTGAACGGCACGAAGAAATGTGTGTGGTTCTCGGCGACGGTTACATCGCCTTCAAGCACCAGATCCGGCTTTTCTGCCTGAGCCTGCAGTGGGAAGCTCCAGGCAGTGGCAACCAAGAGCAGATAACAAAGAGATTTCATCATGGCATTCACCTTGAACAGTTCTCTGAGATTGAGGTAGGAAATCGATCCGCGGCCAGAGACATTTTCTTTCATTGCCCACCTGCGTTCAGAGCCTGATAACGTCTCGCGTATTCATGCTTATAGCGTTCAACGGCGTCGTCGTAGCTCGATGGGGTACCGGAGGCCAGCCGGCGGCGTGTCCAGACGATACGCACCGATTTGGCGAAAGGGGATATTTCCACGTGACGCTCGATCGGCGTGACCGGTTCGCCGTCCACCTCGACAGAGGAGATGTTCATGAACCAGGGCAAATGCAGAATCATCTTTGCCGGAGCGTGTGCAGGGGCAAACTCCGTCTGAAGGGAAAGCTCGGCCTGATTGGATGAAGGCATCCGCAGGTTAAAGCCGACGGTTCCAAAGTAAGTCTCTGCTCTCTCCACCCGAAGGCTTTTTCCGCTCCCGATCCACTCCGGGGAGACCGCCGAAAGCAGGTGCAGGTTGTCTCCTTCCTCCCGCACCATCATATTGCGCAGCAAATTGCGGTATTCGGCCGCGAACCAGCCGTGAGGAGCGAGGTTGCCGCTGAAGTCGCGGTCCCCCCAGGGACGAATGGAGTATTCGAAGCCGGCATGCGTTGAACTGGTGTGAACAAGCACGGCATAGAACTCGCGGATCGCCTGTTGCTGATCCCCTCGGATCAGTTCCGAGAGCGTGTTCTTGATGGTGAGATAGTGGTGAAGGTAGGTTCCCTGGCCCGGCTGTCTATAAGTCATCACGCCCTCTTCATAGCGCGCCTGGGTCGCGTCGAGAGTCGCGGATACTCGCGGGTCGAACGCGCTGAGCTGCTGCTCGGGGATGAGCGAGAGCAGATTGCCCCAGTCCGCACCTCCCATATCGCCGTCGAGAGCGGGAGGGATATAGCCTCCGGTCTTCG
>DATDLS010000582.1:0-5690 GCA_036519195.1 Occallatibacter sp.
CTTGCGATTGATGGGCAGGATGGTGCGGGATGGTGTTCCCTGCTCGGCGGCAAATACTGCGGTGGCTGGAAGAGCGGAGGCAGCGATGACCGTGCCGGTTGCCTTGATGAATTCGCGTCTTAACATGGTGTTCTCCGGATCGATGATTTGCTTTTCATTCCCTGGTAACTGACTGGTTGGCTTCGATGATGAGCAGATTCCACCAGACAAGTCCGGCCCGCTGCGAAGTGGCCGCGGACTTGTTGGTGAGCAGATCGTTTACGGGATCAATGGCTTAGCGCCTTCAACATGGAGAGCAAGCGGATGAAACTGGATACGCGCGCCCCTTGGATTGCCGTGAGGGAACTCGAGGCCACGATCGGCTTGATCGCCATTCCAGATGTGCGAAGGCTGCCAGTCGCCGCGAGCGTTCTTCCCTTGTTCAGCATGAAGAATCTCGATCTGCTGATTGATTGACTTGACGCCGGAGGTCGCAAAGTGACCGTGGCGGTTTTCAAGATGGGGCGTCTGCCGGGCTCCCAGGTGCGCCAAAACGACCGGGAGTAGAGGCGGGAGTTGAGGGTAAATCGGCGTAGATCTCAAGATGGCTCCAATGCGCGTGCGTTCCCGGTTCGACTTTGATGCGAGCACATGATTTGCTCTTGAACCTTTCGACGAACTCCCAGATGCGTGCTTGTCAGCAGTACAACTAAACGGCAAAATCGCCCCGATGTAAAGGGTTACATTGAGATTTCTTGGAGGTCGAAAGTCTGTCCCTTCGGAATGAGCGCGAGCTGAAGTACGGAGGCGGAGAGGATTCTCGACAGGAGGGCAGCTCTCACCCTGTTCCAGGGCACAGGCAACTCCCGCGCCGTGATTGGAGTCGCTTGAAATGGCGGTGCCGCGGGCGGCGCAGTATGAGATGGCGCGGAGTGTATGTAAGCGGCTGGCGCGGGAGATAAACTTGGCACGGAACTTCCATTCAATCAGTCGCAAGGGAAAGGAGTCCTTTGATGTCCATGACGGAATCTGAATTAACTCCTCTGGGCAAGGAGGGAGCGACGACGAGAGCCTGGCTGTGACCTTCAAACCAGACCAAGAACGACGATTGCTCTGCACCGGACAGCCGCTGCTGATTGATCCAGTGATAATAGGATCCGAGATCTGCGTCGATGAGTGAGCCGAGAGGATCCAACTGTGAGTTGGGTGGGGCCTCAGAGAGCAACTCGTTCATCGGCTTCTCGCGCTGACGTGGCGCGAATCGTACTAACAGCGTGAGCGGCTGGGCACGGCGCAACGATTCGCGGGCGGCCCATTGAGCGAACGTGGTGCTGAAGATCTGGGTGCCCGAACCTTCAGTGAACAGCTTGACCTGAAAACAATCCAGTACAGGGTCACCACCCTGATCCAAACCAAGGTCCTTGGGTACGATTCGAGCCAAGTTGGTGCGCAGCTGCTCGGGTCCCATACCTGGGCTCGCGATCTGGCCCTGCATGAACTTCAGCAGGTGATCGCGGACAGGTGCAAGCGCACTATAGGACACGGTGGTCAACGAGGGCGTTTGCCTGGCAACCTGGCCGCCATCCACATACCAGTGGCCGTAGGCGACGGGGTGGGCCTTTGCCCGTTCTTCGACGGCGGCGAGCAGCAGCTCCAATCCGTCGTCCGGCTTTACCCGGCTGAAGTACGTGCCGTGCGGTCGGAGGTTGCCAAACAGTGATGAGTCGTAGGAGGTGACGCCTTGTCCGATGACTGCGATGCCGAGCCGCCGCACGGGAAGCTGCTCGACGCCAATCACCGCGTTCAGACGGCTGCCATAGCCGGTCGCCGCGGCCCTGAAGGCATCCATTTGATGGGTCGTCCAAAGATAAGCGGATTCCTGTTCGAGAAAAAGAGCGGGCTGATTCACCCAGTCGAGGCGATCCAGTTCGGATGACAGAGAAACCTGAGAGAATCCGTGGAACCACTCTGTGGTTTGCGCCGAGGATAACGAACTGAGAGTTGAGAGCTCCCTATCGAGAGCTGACCGCTCTGCGGGAAATTTGTAGTCATACTCGATCAACTGCCCCAGCAGGCCGGCCAGGAAACTGAGGGGAAGCTGCTGGAATGCCTGAACATGCGCAAGAGCCAGCCTCTTCGCCTCGGGTGGGTAGGCGCGGAACTGATCGGCCTGGAGCTCTTTTGGCAGCATAAATCTAAAGCAGTTCCCTGATCGGTCTACCTTGTGCTTGTGCAGCAGAAAATCCCATCATAGCCCCAATGCTCGGGACCAGATCGATCGATTGCACGGGATTGTCATATACGACGCCGTGCCGGACGCCTTGGCCGAGCGCCATCATCCAAGTGGTGCGGGACTCAGCATCACCGGTGCGGTGGTGCTGAAACCCGTTTCCGCCCGAGTCCTGATCGGCGTCCCTTCCGAAATCAGGGAGGATGAGCATGGTTGTGTTGGCCGCATATTCCGGCTCATCCTGAACGGCCTGCCAAAGTTCCGCGCACAGACGGTCGGTGCGGCGGATCGCGTCCACATAGAGCGAAAAAGCCCCGGAGTGGGCTACATCGATGTCATGCATGGTGATCCAGAGAAGGCTGGGCGACTCGCGCCGCATCAGCCGCTTCGCAATGAATACCGAGAGCTCGTCCGGACTCGAAAGCGTTTTGGCGTGCGTCATGAAATCGTCGACAGAGAGCTTCAGGATGTCCTCCAGCTGCTCAAGTTCGAACTCGCCGCCTTGGATTTCTGGAGCATAGAATGGCGTCTCGTAGTTGTCGCGCAACAAGTGGCCGTACTCCAGTTTCGACCCGGCTGCGGCTGCGCTTAGCAGCTGCTTGGGCAGGATAACCTGCGCACCGAATCCCGGGCCGTAGGAGCGGCAAGCGCTCTGGCCGATGCGGTTGAAACCATTGCTCGGGGCTATCACCCAGGCGTCCGACACGGGACGGCGCAGATCTTTGCGGAAGTACTCAAAGATGGTTGGATGGTCCGGTGGCACTGCGGAAAAGTTGTTGAGCGACTCGTAGACTCCGGTGGCCAGGCTTGCCGTTGCCACGTAGTGGCCGAGAATCCCCTGGTTAGTGACGCGCGCAAAGAAGCTCGATTGTGGGGCCAGTTCGCCGAGCATGTGAGGAATGTTGGCTTGCCCCGCAGGAGCAAACGTCTCCTGATCGCGAGCGCCGCCACCAAAGGTGATGACGATCATCTTCCGCTTTTTGATCGCATTGGCAGCGTGTACGAAGGGGCTTGCTCCGAGCAGCGTTGCTCCAGCCACCATCCCTGCTGCATCGCGCAGGAAGTCGCGGCGAGTGCGCCCCAGGTGCCGTGCAATTTCTTGTGGACAGAGGGAACTCGTCTTCGCATCCTTGGCAAAGAGGTCGTTGCGGAATGCCGGTTGCCTCATGACATCTCCCTGCTTCAGTCTACGCGGAGTTCCCTCATCACGCCCGCTTCAATGAGGGAAGGCGAGGTCTTTGAGGATTGAACATCCTCCCCTCCGTAACTCAAGCAAGGAGATCCGATGGCGGCCTTGCGTTACGAAAAATCAGCATCCGCAACGATGACATCGGTGCAGAAGAACACCCCGAACTGGCAAGCGGGTTTAGCCGGCCCTTTCGGGGTGTCTTCGTCTTGACTTAGTAATACAGCTTAAGGGCAAATTGGATCTGCCTTGGATCGTACGGAGCAAAACGAGTCGATCCAACCTCGCCGAAATTGGTACTGGTGAAGTTGCCTGAGTTGGTAATTGCGACCACGCCGTTGCCGCCGAAATTAGGCGCATTGAATGTCGGATGATTGAGGATATTAAAGAACTCAGCCCGGAACTGCATGGAGAAGCGCTCGCTGATCGGGATGGCTTTGAAGGCCGAGAAGTCGAACTTAGCCAAGCCCGGTCCCACGGTCGTCCCTTGGCTACCGCCCAGAATCGGCACATTCGTTAAGCAACCAGGCGTTGCAGCAGCCCCCATCGGGCAAGGTTGTTGGAAGGCCGCCGGATTCCCAATCCAATTCAGCTTTCCGTTTGAGTCGGTGTGAAATCCAAGTTTCGGATTCTGTCCCGGAACCTTCACGTCGTAACAGTTTGTCCCGGAGGTAGTTGAAGTTGGACAATTGAAAGTAACCGGTTGACCGCCCTGGAGTCCGCTGATCACGTTTGCGCTCCACCCTCCAATCAACTCATTTTCCATCTTGTTTGCGCTACCAAAGTATTGCTTTCCCGTTCCGAAGGGCAACACGTAGCCGCCACTCAAATGGAATACGTTGCGGATGTCATAAGTGGCCGGCCCATAATCATATTGGGGACCGAAGCCCGGCACTTCGGGTGCGCGATACCCCTCCAGACTTCCACCGTTGAGAAGGTCTTGAGCATCCCCAAGTGTCTTCGACCAGGTGTAGCTGGCCAGGAATTGCAACCCGTTGCCGAACTGCTGTTCAAGCTTGGTTTGCAGGGCATTGTAGTTGCTGGTTCCTGACGATACGTTGTAACTCGAACCGTGCGAGAAATCCGGAAATGCGACCGCATTGGTTGTACTTGCACCAGCCGGCAGCAGTTGTGTCACGTTATTAGTGCCCACGCCGATCTGCAGATGGTTGGACCGCGTATACACATACGCTGCCTGCGCGGACAACTTATGGGTGAGCGAATATTGGAATGTGAGGTTGGTGCTTATCGTAGTGGGTGTTTGGTAGTTGAACTGAAGCCCCTGCAATGAAAGCCCCGAGGCGTTCACGTTGAGCGGTGTGAATGCGAGGCAGGACAGCCCAGAGCTGAGGGTCGCTGTTCCGCCAGGACCCGCCGTCGGGCAGCTGGCATACGGAGTGCCGGCACTTATCGGTGAGACGTCCGGAATGCCGAGACTCCCTTGTGCGTAGTTGAAGTTGAACACGAAGGGATAATTCTCGCCGATATTCGGCCCATACCCCTGATTATCAAATGAGTTATAAAAGAGGCCAAAGCCGGCGCGTGCCACCAACTTCTCGCTGGCTTGATACGCGAGGCCTATGCGCGGCGCGAAATTGGTCTTTTGCGTTTGCGTCAATCCCTGCCCGTATTTGTTGGTCTCCTCAAGCGCAATGCCGTCCTTAGCCAACAGATCGGTAAAGCCGTTGCCGTTTAGGGACGGATTGTTAGCTGTCGAAGACAATTGCCTATTGTCCTTGCCGGTTGCCGGGAGCAGGAACGCCGGACCGCTGAAGGGATTGGGGCCAGGAATGAAGTTGGCCTGTCCGCCATTGGTTTCGAGGAGCGGCCCAAACCAATCGTAGCGAAGGCCGAGATTCAGAGTCAGCTTAGGAGTTATTCTCCAGTCGTCCTGAAAGTACGCTGCGAAATATTTCTTTTCATCGTAGGTCTTGTTAATGTTGGTGGCCTGCACCTGGTCGGCGCCTCCCACGAAGTTCACTCCACCTGGAACGGTTGTCGCTTGTGGAACCAGCAGGAACTGCGCGCGACCTGTTGCGCCGCCGCCGACATTGGGAATATCCGTGAAGCTGACAGAACTGCTATTGCTGTTGAAGCCGAAATTGCCTTTTCCATTAGCCGGTTGCAATGTCGAAAATTTTACGTTCTGGAATTCAACCCCCATTTTGAAACTGTGCTGGCCGTGAATCTTCGTAAGGTCGTCGGTGAGCTGGAGAGTATCGCTGACCTCGTCCGATGGCAGGTAGGAACTGCTGCCCAGGCTCGACATTCCACTCATGGTGATTACGGGAAGGC
>DATDLS010000583.1:0-3233 GCA_036519195.1 Occallatibacter sp.
CTTCTGCACGTGGTCTCTGTCATCGGGATGGCTTCGTCGCATTATCATCCCCAATGTGGGCTTTTCCGATCGGTCGTTTTCAAAGATTTTGTAAGTTTCCGCCGACCAGTAGATTTCTCCGGTTGAAACACTCCAGCCAAAGCTGCCAGTGTGGCTTATGCTCTGCCCTTCAGTGAGGAAAGCTTCGCTGCGCCGCAGATCTGAATAGAGGCTGGCGTTTTCCAGCGAAATTGCGGCTTGCGAAGCCAGGAACTGCAGCACGGCAACCCGGTCCGGCGTGAAGGCGCACGCAGTCAGATTGTTCTCCAGATAGAGTGCGCCGACAAGTTTCGTTTGGTTCACTATGGGCACGCACAGTACGGATCTGGGGCGCTTCTGGCGCAGATACTCATCATCTGAATACAGGTTTGCGACAGAAGCATCATCAAGCAGAACGCGCTGCCGAGTCCGAATTACGTAATGAAGCGCGGATTGGGGGAGATCGGATGGGGTGACGGCCGTCCGCCGCACTGTGACCGCGACCCTTTCGTGACCTGTGGTAACCTCCGCCTCGATTTGCGGCTCATCGCCTCGGAGAAGGATGAGTAGACCTCGTTCGGCCCCTGCATGCTCAACCGCGAGCCGCATGAGCGTCTCGATTAGCCGGGGCAGCACAATTTCGCTCGACAGTGCTTGTGATGCCTTGACTACGGACTCCACGTCCAACTGCCTGACTGGCGTACCAATTGTCGCGGTGAAGGAGGCGGGAGTGGTCTCTTCCTGCAAGCGCGGATGCCGCGCGTCGAACTGTGCGACTTTGCCTTTCGCACCCCAGTGGTCATAGCAGTTCCGGGCGTGGCGGAGATAGGTGTTGGCAACTGTCTCAACGCCGCGCACCGCGTAGAACCGCGCGGCCACCTCATGAGCCAGCGCCTCATTCTGGATGAAGCCGTTCTCACGCGTCAGGTGAATAGCCTGCTCGTACAAACCCATTGCGTCGACGTCTCGGCCTTCGATGCGGGCGATCTCAGCCAACACCAGCGTGTATTTGTCGGCGAACGTCGGCGGATAGGTTTCGGCCCATTCGCGCAGTTGGTCCCGCTGCGCCGCCAGGTGTTCGCGCCACTGTGATCGTTCCTCGTCGGAACCAGACTCAAAAAGAGCGGTTACAGTCAGCGCCGAATAGAAGGAGTAGTCCAATTGCCCGATTGTCGCTACGAACGACCGAACAAGACGTCTCGCTCTGCGTAATGCTTCTAGGGCGCCGGCTAGGTCTCCAAACAAGAATCTCGCTTTCAGCTTGAGTGTCCAATATAGGCACACCATGAGGGGCATTCTGGAGTCGGTCAGGGTGGCTTCATACACTTCCTCATCGCCTTCCGGGTCTCCCGAAGCGGAGAAGGCCGGAGTGCGGCCCTGCATTGCGGCTACAAATCTCTGCTCGTTTAAGATCAGGTCCTCCGCGTCGCGGAATTCGGCGTCGCGCGCTGCGTCCAGAACCCTTTCGGATTCGCGCCACACGACGTCAAGTGAATCGTTTCGCAGAAGAAGGCACTTGAGATATTGATGATTTGTATGGGCAGCGAACGTTAGATCACCAGACTCGGTAGCTCTTTTATAAGCTAGGCGGTTGAATTCGATCGCACTCCCGATCGGCTCAGTCCAATGCGCGGTGAGGCTCATGGCGAGATACACTCTTGCTTGGTACTCGATAAAACCGTACTTCTCGACGAGATCGCAGGCAAGGCGAGAGAATCGGTAGCCGTCACGATGACTGTGAAAAACGTCGCCCATAATCGCCCCTAGAGCAGCGCAAGCATATGCGGTAGGACCGCTGATTCCATTTTCTATGCTCATCAGGGTGATCCTGAAGAGAAGGACACAGAATTGATTGAGATCGATAAAGTAGCAGGGCTCAACCGCGATCGCAAGCACTCGCATTGCAGCTTCGAGCTTATGGTTCCTCATCAAGGGCAACTCCACCAGTTCCTCAATCTGACGAGGACCTAGCGTGCGCCAGAGCGCGTCGAATTCGGCTTGCACCTGATTCTGAGTTGGGGTCTGCGGAATCTCGATTGCGAACAGATGCAAGCATAGGCGAGCGCAAGCGACGGCCTCCACAATTTCCGATCTCATGATATGGAGAAGCACTCGGAGCCGATAGACAGCCGCCTGATCAGCGATTGATCGCGCCCGCCCCAGTAACTCAACAAGAATGGCTTTGGATTGATCATCGTTCCGGACGAGAAACTCGCACTCTGCTCGTTCCATCCAGGTTTCGAATGTGGAATCATACTGGTTGGCCCAGTTGTACTCATTCAAGAGGGCCGTCGCCGATATAAGGTGAGCATGTGCAGATTCGTAGGCGCCGGAAGCTTTGGCTCTTCGCCCCGCACGGAGGTGAATCGCCGCAACTTGGGAGGCTTCTGCCGGATCAGTCAGTAGTGTGGCACTTCGATTGAACTGGTTCGCGATTTCGAATAGACGTTCACCCAACTCATCAGGCGTCAAGTTAGCAACGAGCAGGCGCGCGATTCGAAGGTGACACTCGGCGCGGAGCTCTTCTGGTATCAGGGCATATGCTGCTTCTTGAATCGAGTCGTGTAAGAATTTGTAAGCGTTCTCTAAACGAAAAACGATTCCAGCGTAAGCAGCTTCCCAAAGGGTCGCGTGCAGAGCTTCTGCCGTCTCGCCGCGGATGAGGTCCATAAGTCGAATTTCAGCGATATTGCCAAGGCAGGCCAGCTCCTTCAGGGCTTCCCTGGTGGCCGTCGATAAACTCTTCAGCCTGTCGGTCATTAGGTGCACGACATTGTCCGAGTAGTTTTTTTCGCGAATGCGTTCTGTGTCCCATCGCCAGAGCTGCCCGCCCGTATCGAAGACAAGCAACCCCTCCTCGGTGAGGGCGGTCAAGAACCTAATAGTGAAGAAAGGATTTCCGCCCGTCTTTTCCATCAGGAGTTGCGCCAGTGGCTGTGCCCTCTCCCGCTGACAGTGAAGGGCCTCGGCAACCAGCGTCTCGGTGTTTTCCTGGTCAAGAGGCGCCAGGACGATCTCCTGAACCCTTACGTCGCCCGCTCGGATTGTGTCGAATGCCCGTGCGAGAGGGTGACCTTGACTGACTTCGTTTTCCCGATACGCTCCGATTACGAGCAGGTAGCGAATTCCCGAATGGATAAACAGGTACTCAAGGAAGTCCAGAGTCGCCGAATCGACCCACTGCAGATCGTCGAGGAACAGTGCAAGCGGGTGCT
>DATDLS010000584.1:0-6489 GCA_036519195.1 Occallatibacter sp.
TGGTAGCGCTAACGGGAATCGAACCCGTGTTTTAAGATTGAGAATCTCACGTCCTAACCCCTAGACGATAGCGCCTTGTTTTCAACAACTTAGATCATTCATCCCGACTTGCCTGTTCCGCCCGCCACCCGCTCTGCTAAAATTCGTCCCCTGATCGCTCTCAAGCGACGGATCGCCCTCAAGCGACGGATCGCCCTCAAGCGACGGATCGCTCCACAGAGACAAAAGCGACGAAGGCGGCATGCCAGATTTTTCCCCTCGTCGGGGAAGGACTCTGGACGCCTTATGGGTAGCTACGGACAGCGAGTCAACCTCAAACAGTATCGCCGTTTAGGCGGAAAATGGCAATTCGTTCCCGTCCTCGAAGTCGACGGCGAGCCCAACCCCAGACTCGTCCTCATCGACGGGGAGCCCGAGAGTTCCAAGGGCGGCGTCTTTTACCTCGAATGGCGGGAAAACGGGAAGCGGATCACGCGCGAGCTGGGCACGAGCCCCCGCGAGGCCCTCGACGCCTGGCGCCGGCAGTGCCTGGCCCAGCTGGGCCAGGTTCAGATGGGCCAGGTTCAGATGGGCCAGGTTCAGCTGGGCGCGCTCGAAGCCGGCGAGCAGGCTCCCGGGCCGGCCAGGGGCCTCACCCCAGCCAGGGGCCTCACCATCGATGCGGCGGTCGAGCGGTATCTGGTGGATATCCGGGCGACCAAAAGCACGCGTACCTACAAGGAGTACCGCCGCCAGCTGGCCTGGTTTCAGGCGCACACGACCAAGCGGCTGGTCTCCGAGCTCGACCGCTCGGACGCCATGAGGATCTTCGCCACCGGGCGCGAGGAGCGGGTCAAGGGAAATCCGATCAATCAGAAGACCATCAACAAGCGTGTGATCATCATGCTCAACGCCATGCGCAGCCAGGGCGCCCGGATTGAGATGAGGCGGGGGGACTGGCCGAAGACGATCGAGAAGAGAGTCGAGATCTACCAGCCGGAAGAGCTCAGCCGGTTCTTTCGTGCCTGCCTACCGGAAGAGCGAACGCTCTTCCAGGTCTTCCTCTGCACCGGGTTCCGGGAGCGCGAGGTGGCGACGCTCGCCTGGCCGGACATCCATTGGAAAGAAGGCAAGATCGATGTCACGGCCAAGCTCGAGCTGGGCTTCACTCCCAAAAGCTATGAGGAGCGCAGCGTACCGGTCCCCATGGCTTTAATTGCGACGCTTCGCGCGCTGAAGGAGGGGAGCCGTTCCCGGCTCGTGTTTCCAACCTCGCCCCACCCCACCCGGCCCGACTACGGCAAGGGCAACAAGCCCGATGGGCACCTGCTCGAGCTCGCCAAAGAAATAGCCTTTCGCGCCGGCCTGAACTGCGGGCACTGCAAAGGCGAATACACGGTCTATGTTCTCAACAAGGGAGTTCAGGGCAAGGCCAAACGGGCCTACCAGTGCGACTCCTCGCCGCGCTGCGGCAACTGGAATCTGCACAAGTTCCGGCGGACCTTTGCGACGAATATGCTCCAGTCGGTCGACATCCGCAGTTTGCAGCTGATGCTCGGCCACAAGAACCTGGCGACGACTGAGAAATACCTCAAATCGTTGCGACTTGATCAGCTCCGCGACAGGATCGAATCCTCGCCGCTGGCGGCCTACGTTGAGAGGATCGAGTAGAGCCGTTCAGCGCGTCTCAATCCTGACGAGCGTGAACATCTGGCGCGAAACCTTCTCGCCCCGGCGTACCTGCCTGACTCCAACCGCAGCGCTGGAGTCCTTATCGCTCAGTTCCCTGTTGATGCGACACGATTTCATCTGCGCTCAGTTCCGAGCCGGTCGGGGAGACCTCAGTAAACGGATTCTTATGTGCGTTAGCAGAAAATCGATGTGATGTTATCAATAGTTTAGCCGGATAGCGGCAACGAAATTTGTCCTGTCCAACAGCGGCGCAATCTCTACTCATTTTTTGCTGATTACGAAAGGCTTAGATCAACTAACGTCGCCTTAGCGTACGTGGCGTTCCGTTTCTTGAGGTGTCCCCTATTCGGGCAACGCCGAGTCGCTCCTTATGCCTCCCAAGATCGTACATCGGGTGCTCTTCAGCTGATTTCGGTAACTGCCCGCGGGATATCTCATCGAGGAAGGACATGAGATTTCGCACAAGTGGCCGGCCACGCCCATCATCATGATCTCGCGCTGGACGCGGAGACACTCACGGTTTCGCTAGATCGCACGGCGACCCACGCTCTAATTTCTTAATGATCAAGGTTGGGGAAGCGGAGCGATGCGTTAGGCAGCAACTTCTTCGGGAACTTGAATGCGCAGTTGACCGGACTGTTCTTCGACGACCCACTGGCGATCCAATGCCATCAGAAGTAGTTCTCGCACGCCGATTTCAGGAGGCAGCTCCCCCAGATGCTCAAGACGAAGACCACTCAGGCGTCGCTGCAACTCGACCAGGCTAACGTGATCGCCATTCCAAGGCAGGAGTGCCATTCGGAAAGTTGAACATATTAACCCCCGTTGCAACTACTTCCACCATCATCATGACACGGATGGCCGCAAAGCGGCACTGTTTACTCCTTAGGCTCCTGCGGAGCCTAAGGAGCCATGAGATGGAGCACCTCATCGATCGTAATTGGTGACTACTCAGCCCAAAATCCCGCTGTGATGAGACATGTCGCCGCGATCTGAACTGAGGGGTTCAGGAAGAGTGCGAATTCAGATGGGATCTGCTGTCTGGGGGAGTTTGGGCGAGTAGTCACCTTCTATCGAGTTCCCCGGCGACCAGGCGGAACGCCGCATCGTTGCTGCCGAGCAGGTCGAAGAATTCGCGAAGTGTGCCCAGCACCCGGCGATCAAGGTTCAGGACTGCCGCCTCGAAGGGTTCATCGTCAGCTTCGCCGAATCTCACCATCAGCCGCCAGGTTTCATCCACCGCCATCTTCAGCTCAGAGTCGACCATGGCTCCCTTTGGGAAACGAATTCGAGAAACGAGTTCCTCGAATCGGAAGCCAAAGGAGCCATCGATAACCGTGGTGATGTGCAGTTTCGCCAATTCTTTGCCGTAAACAGCGCCGCGCTGTCCGAGGCTGCCCGTCTGATGCAAGGCGAACACCCTGGAAACGACCTCCTGAAATTTATCGACCGCAGCCGTCCCGAATTCCGTTTCAATACCGCGATTCGCCACCACCGGCCGGCCACTGAAGAACAAGGCCGCCGAGGCGCAGGTCTCGGGTTTGGCACTCGTGCTGGCCAGGGTCAGGTGCAATTCGTCGCGGCGCGATTCCAGGCTGAAAGATGTCAGAATATCCTCGTCCGTCATGGAACCCAGCAGCCCTTCGACCGCCGCAAGGTCAGCGGCCAGGAAATCGCGCTCCAGTTTTGCGCTCATCGATGTTCTCCAATCGAAACGATGTTCCCCTGAGGTGCCGGAAGCGCCATAGCTGTGCGTCCTCTCCGGTGCCTTCTCGCCCTACCTTCACTTCACCCTTCCACAAGAAGGTCACTGGCTGATGCGAGAAATGCTGAAGCAACCTACCGATACAACGGCGTGCCCCTTCGGGTCCACACCGTTTTGCCGGTCGGGATTTTCTCCAGGCACAGCAAAAAGAGCCGTACCGATCTGTCTGAAAGAGAATCACCCCAAACCGGCCGGGTTGCGGCTTCGACCTGAGGATACACCTGGCGAACGGTGTTGAGCCCGACGGCATTGCGCCTGCCTCAAGCCAACTCCTGCCCTTGTGTCTCCGGCAAGAGCAGCACACTCAACACCATCAACAAATATGCGCTCACGGCAAACATGGCGATGGCTTGCCCGAGTGGCATCCGCGCACTGAAGTAGCCGACCAGAGCGGGAAACAATGCACCGACGCCTCGTCCCAGGTTATAGGTAAATCCCTGCCCGGACCCGCGCAGCGACGTTGGAAAAAGTTCCGTAAAGAAACTTCCCATCGGGCTGAAGGAACCGGATGGAAAGAATCCAAGTGGGAATCCGAGAAGCAGTGTGGCCGTGTTGCTCAGGGGGACGACGGTATAGATCGCAATCGCCGTGAAGGAGCCCACCGCAAACAGCACCAGGGACCACTTCCGGCCAATCCAGTCGGTTAAATGTGCACTTGTCAGGTAGCCCGCGAACGATCCCGCGATCACCACCATCAGGTAACCGCCCGTCGAGGGAATCGACAGCCCGCGCGCATTGAGGTACAGGGGAAGAAATGTACTCACTGCGTAGTATCCGCCTTGCGCCCCGAGCGCCACCAGGGAAGCGAGCAGCGTAGTGCGCAGCATGGACGGGGAGAAGATTTCTAGAAAATGCATCGAGGATTGTGACCGGGAGAGCGCCCGGCTCCGCTCAAACACCTTGGGTTCCTGAACATGCCGGCGCACCCACACGGCCAGCAGCGAGGGCAGCAACCCGATCCAGAACATCGCCCGCCATGCGATCTCAGCCGGCAACGCCTTGAAGAGAATCGTGTAGAACAGCGCCGCAATGCCCCAGCCGATGGCCCATCCGGCCTGGGTTGTCCCCACCGCCCTCCCGCGGTACTCAGCGCGGATCTTCTCGCCAATCAACACCGATCCCACCGCCCACTCACCGCCAAAACCCAACCCCTGCAACCCGCGCACCACGAACAACTGCTGGAATGAGTTGGTGAAGCCGCTCAGGAATGTGAACAAAGCAAACCATACGATGGTCAGCTGCAACACCCGGACCCGCCCCCATCGATCTGCCGCGAGCCCCGCCAGCCATCCTCCAATCGCCGACAGGAGCAGGGACGAGGTCCCCAGCAATCCTGCCTGGGCTTTGCTGATGTGCCACAAGACCATCAAGGTCGGCAGCACGAAGCTGAAGACCATGACGTCCATGCCGTCCAGCATCCACCCGGCAAACGTAGCGACAAGCGTTGTCCGCTCAGGAGCATCAAGCTGAGCCAGCCAGTTGCCCCGCACTCGGCTCGTCGAATCCACTTCGATACGCATCCGTTACTCTTTCACGCCTTCGGCGTGGGCCACCGGAGGAGGAGCGAGCGGGGTGATCGGCCGCTTGCGCTCGAGGTGCCATGTCACACCATCGCCCGAGTCATGTTGCGTACGTTTGATGTTCAGCTTGCCTTCACTAATGTAGTCCAGGTGGGCGTGGTCGTAGGCCAAACCCGCTGAAGCGACAAGGTGGAGAAAGTCGCCATACGCGGTCTCGTCGGGCACTTCTGTGTATCCATCGTCATACGTAATCTCCGGATAACGCACCATCAATCCACCAATGCCGACTGCAGCCGCCCCGCCGCGGTCTCTGCTTTCATCGTCCATCCCTTTCAGAGCCATGTTGATGCGCACACCTTTGTAAATAGGCTGCTGATAACTCTCAGCATCCCAATGCTGATAGCGTTGATAGCGGTCGTTTTCACTTGCATTCATTTTCAGCACGCCTGGGGTCTTCGCCATCTCGTTCACAATTTTCTCGCGCAGCGCGTAGGTAACAACCCTGCTCTCCGGATGCTCGTCATCTCCCAGATAACCCAGGCTGGTAAACCATCCGCGCGGCACCCAGTTGGTGCGTCCCGTCTCCGCGCCCATGCGCGTAATCACCCACGAGCTGTACTCGCTGAAAGGCTGCACCCACTCATGGGTTGGGTATCCATGCGGATTCAGAAACGCGTCGGGGAGCCATGCTTGCCATAGAAGGCGCCGGGTTGCGGACTCCGGGTAGATCGGAAACTCGTTGTTCTGGTCCGAGACCACGTCGGACGTGAGCGAAGCATGATATCCCGCATGCAGCATATTGTGCGGCGAGATCTTCGCCAGGTCGATCGACAAGTCCGCTCCGTCCACATTGGTAATCGGATGCAGCACCACATTGACCTTCTTCAGGGTCTCTCGCCGTTGTGGGTCCAGCACCAGCTCTTCGCCCAGCTTCAACAAGTGGCTCGTGCTCGATACCTCATTCGCGTGTTGCCTCCCGGAATAGATGATGGTCGCCTTTAACGTCGTGGCCTTGGGCATGGAACTCAGCACCGACGGCGAAGGAAGTGTCATATCCGCCGCCCAGATGTTTCCACCCAGATAGCTCCGGCCCATCCAGTACACGTCTACTCCGGGATAGGTAGACAGCCGGCTCAGCAGATGTTCCTCGTCTTTGGGCGCGATTGGATTTTCCCACTGCACAAAGTGTCCGGTTGCGTCCAATGGCGTCGGCGTTATGTCCGCAATCATGGGCCGCTTCGTGGCCGGCTCAGTGACCGCCATCCGGGCTGTTACAATTCCTTTCTTCGCGTGTTCCGAGGCGTTGAGCTCGACTGGCGTCTCAAACTCGAAGTCGAGATTGCCGAGATGCGGATAGGTCAGCGTGTCTTTATACAGGCCGCCCGAGTGCAACTTATCCAGCCAATGCAACTGGTCGGCCGCTTGCTCTGCCGAGGTGATGGTGCGGTCCACACGGCTCTTTTCCGCCAGAACGATCCAATCATTGTAGTTGTATTTCTTGAAGTCCACCGGCATGCGCCATGTCAGGCTTTC
>DATDLS010000585.1:0-5303 GCA_036519195.1 Occallatibacter sp.
TGGAGAAGCTTGGCCCGGAAGAGCGCAGCCAGATGAAGCGGCAGTTGATTGAGCAGCTGCTGGCAGATCGATTCATGCTGGCGGTTCACTGGGAGACCAGGGAGCTGCCGGTGTACGCGCTGGTTCGGGCCAAGGTTGGAGCGAAGCTTACCCGGTCGAGCGATACTTCCGGGAGTTCCGGTACGTCCTCAAACCTGGGGCACCTGAAAGCCTCGGGCGTTACGATGGCGCGGCTGGCAGAGACGTTGACAGGCATCCTCTACCGGGAAGTGGGGCGCGTTGTCGTCGACCGGACGGGGCTCGAAGGCCGTTACGATCTTACGCTCGAATGGTCTCCGGAAGATGGGTCTTCAAGTAGCGCATCGAATGACAGCCAAAGTCCTGGGCCTTCGATCTTTACCGCGCTCGAGGAACAGCTGGGATTAAAACTGGAATCGGGCAAGGGGCCGGTGAAGACTGTGGTCATTGATCGTGTTGAGCAGCCTTCAGAGAATTAGCTCTCAACAGGGGTGAATGGATGGCACATCGGCGCTCGGTCTCAAACTCGATTGGCTCGATCCCTCTCTGGCATCGCATCCTGCTCTGGATTTCACTCATGCTGTGCCCGGCGCATGTGGCCTGGGCTTCGGAGTATCACGGGCAGGTCACCTTCGGCGGATCGCCTGTGCCGGGGGCTACGATTACGGCGACCCAGGGGACGAAGAGATTCGCGACCGCATCCGACCAGGGAGGGGTGTACAGCTTTGCCGACCTACCGGACGGGCAGTGGACGATCACGATCGAGATGCAGTGCTTCACGACGATCCGTGCCGATGTGACGGTGAGCGCCAACACGCCGGCGGGGCAGTTCGAACTCAAATTGCTTCCTATGGATCAGTTGATGGCGCAGACCAAGCTGACGCAGGCACCGCCGACCGTGGTGCCTACACTGGTTGTGCCGGATGCGGCGAGGAAGGCGGAGGCAAACGCCGGGCGCGCGATGGAGATTCCCAAGGCGCCGGACGAGCAGAACCAGTCTTCCGACGGCTTCCTCGTCAATGGCAGCGTGAACAATGCGGCGACCAGCCAGTACTCGCTGGACCGGGCGTTTGGAAACAGAAGGCCCAACAGCAAGAGCCTGTATAACGGCGGAGCGCTGGTCGAATTTGGCAACTCGGCGCTCGATGCGCGGACGTATTCGCTGAGCGGGCAGGAGTCGCCCAAGCCGTTTTACAACCTGATCACCGGCGCGCTCACGGTGGGCGGACCGATGAAGATTCCCCGGCTGCTGCCGCGCGGGCCAAATTTCTTTGCTGCCTACCAGTGGACGCGGGATCAGAATGAACAAAATGAAACCGGGCTGGTTCCGACCGAAGCCGAGCGGGCGGGGGATCTTGCCGGACTTCTCAATGCGGCCGGCCAGCCGGTAACGATTATCAATCCGGCAACGGGCCTGGCGTTTCTAAATAACCAGGTGCCGGTGAGCACGCAGGCGCAGGCGCTGCTGAAGCTTTATCCCTCAGCCAATATTGCCAACAATCCGCTCTATAACTACCAGGCGCCGGCCTTGAGTGACAGCCATCAGGATGTGGTGCAGACGCGGCTGGATAAGACCCTGGGGCACAGGGACCAGCTTTTCGGCAGATTCGATTTTCAAAGCACGCGGGCGGGCAGCGTCAATCTTTTCGGCTTTGTGGATACGACCGATACCCTGGGCCTGGACACGACAATCAACTGGTCGCATCGTTTCAGCCAGCATCTGTTTTTCCGCTCCAGCTACCAATTCAGCCGGCAGCGCATCGAGATTGTGCCGGAGTTTGAGAATCGCGAAAACGTCTCGGCCACAGCCGGCATCGGCGGCAACGATCAGGACCCGGTTGACTGGGGTCCGCCGGCGCTGAGTTTCTCAAGCGGAATCGCCGGACTGAGCGACCAGAACAGTGCTTTCAATCGCAATCGCACCGATCGGTTTTCAGGGTCGCTCGGCATCTATCGGGGCAAGCACAATATTACTGTGGGCGGGGATCTTCGCAAGCAGGAGTACAACGACTTCTACCAGCAGAATCCGCGCGGCGCTTTTGCTTTCACGGGTGCGGCCACAGAAGGCGGGGCTGGGGGCAGCGCGACGACCGGATCTGACCTCGCGGATTTTCTCATCGGCATTCCCGACACCAGTTCCCTTGCCTACGGCAATGCGGATAAATACTTCCGCCAGCCGGTATATGACGCCTATGCCACCGATGACTGGCGCCTTCTTTCGGTGCTGACCATCAATGCAGGGATGCGCTGGGAGTATGGCGCGCCGATGACCGAACTTCATGGGCGACTCGTGAATCTGGACCTTTCGCCGGACTTTGCCGCCGCGGCGCCGGTCCTGGGCAGTGACCCGGTGGGCCCGCTTACAGGAATGCACTATCCGAGTTCGCTGGTGCGGCCGGACAGATCAGGCTTTGAACCACGTGTCGGGATCTCGTGGCGGCCGATTCCGGCTTCGACCGTGGTCGTGCGCGCGGGCTACGGGGTATACCACGACACGTCAGTTTATCTAAGCTCGGTGCAACAGCTTGCACAGCAGGCGCCGCTGTCGACCAGCCTGAACGTCGCAAACAGCGCGGCGTGCCCGCTGACCCTGGCCAACGGGTTTACGCCGTGCTCGACAACCAGCGCGGATACATATGCGGTCGATCCGAACTTTCGCGTGGGCTATGCGCAGACCTGGCAGCTGGCCGTGCAACGCGATCTGCCCGGGGCGTTGCAAATGACGGCAACCTATCTGGGTGTAAAGGGCACGCGCGGGGTACAGGAGTTCTTACCGAACACCTATCCGATTGGCGCGGTGACTCCTTGCCCGGCCTGTCCCATTGGTTTCGAATACAGAACTTCCGGCGGCGACTCGACGCGCGAGGCGGGGCAGCTCCAACTGCGGCGCAGGCTCCGCGCGGGGTTTACGGCGACGCTGCTTTATACGTATTCGAAGTCAGTGGATGACGATGCACTCCTCGGTGGGCAGGGACATGTGACTGCGACTTCGGCGAACCAGAGTCAGGGCGCAGGCGAGGCCGAGGGCGAGTCTGCCGCAGCCGCGACGCCCACAACATCAATCGCGCAGAACTGGCTTGACCTCACGGCGGAGCGCGGGCTTTCAACCTTCGATCAACGACACTTGCTCAGCGTGCAGGCGCAATACACCACCGGACAAGGCCTGGAGGGCGGTACGCTGCTGGGCGGATGGCGCGGCAGGCTGCTGAAGGAATGGACCGTGCTGACAAACATCAAGACCGGCACGGGGATGCCGGAGTCGCCGAGCTATTTTGTCGCGGTGCCGGGAACGGGCTTTTCCGGTACCATCCGTCCCAGCCTTACCGGCGCGCCGATTTACGCGTCGAGCGTGAACGCGGCCTCGGGATTGCATGTGCATCTGAACTCTTCGGCGTATACGGCTCCGGCTCTCGGCCAATGGGGCACCTCGGGCAGAGACTCGATCGAAGGGCCGAGCCAGTTCAGCCTGGACACTTCGCTGGAGCGGACGTTTCGGCCATCAACGAAATACAATTTGACTGCTCGGATTGATGCGACCAACCTGCTCAATCATGCGGTATTTACCGGCTGGATCACGACCATCAACAGCACGCAGTTCGGCATACCGGCTTCGGTGAATGCGATGCGCAGTCTGCAAGCCACAGTAAGGCTGAGGTTCTAAAGATGCGACGCCTGACTGTTTTCTTGCTCTTCTTGATCGCTCTTGCCAGCGCGGCAGGCGCGCAGCAAATTGGTCAGAACAAGCCCGCGGACGCTGCCGACAACTACACACTCTCTATGAAGGTGCAGCTGGTGGTCGAGGCAGTGGTGGTTAAAGGCAAAGATGGAAAACCGGTTCAGGGACTGACGGCAAAGGACTTTGCGGTGACCGAGGATGGCGTACCGCAGACGGTGCGCATTTGCGAGCACCAGGACCTGGCCGAGGAGGCCAAGCCGCTTCCGGCGTCCAAGCGCGACAGTGAGGACATCAAGCTCTACAGGGAATTGGCGCGCACGCAGATCAGCCCGGAATCGGTGGAGAACGAGCGCTACAAGAATCGGCGCTTGCTGGCACTCTACTTTGATATGTCGGCGATGTATCCGGCAGACCAGATGCGCGCTCTGTCCGCGGCCGAGCAATTTATCCGCACGCAGATGACAACCGTGGACCTGGTTTCGATTTTGCGCTACCAGGGCGGGTCGGTCGATATTCTTCAGGACTTCAGTGCGGACCGGAACAAGCTGCTCAGCATTCTAGAGACCATGGTTGTCGGCGAGGGCCAGGGGTCCGCGGAGACCATTGACGACGCCAGCAGCGCCGATACGGGCGCGGCCTTTGGCCAGGACGACAGCGAGTTCAATGTCTTCAATACCGATCGTCAGCTTTCGGCTCTCGAGACTGCGGCAAAGATGCTGGGACAGTTGAACGAGAAGAAGTCGTTGATCTATTTTGCCAGCGGACTGCGCTTGAACGGCATCGATAACCAGGCGCAGATGCATGCGACTGTGGATGCGGCGATCAAGGCGGGCGTCTCCTTCTGGCCGATTGATGCCCGCGGGCTGGTTGCTCAAGCACCGCTGGGCGACGCGACACAGGGGTCGCCAGGAAACGCAGGCCTATACACGGGCGCCGCGGCACTGGCCAACACCAGTAACTTCCAGTTATCGCAGGACACGCTCTACGCGCTGGCCGGCGACACCGGGGGCAAGGCGCAGTTTGACAGCAACGATCTTACTCGCGGGATTGTCGAGGCGCAGGACGCGATCTCCGATTACTACCTGATTGGCTACTACGCCACCAACACGGCCAAGAATGGCCACTTCCGGCGAGTGAAGGTTGCGCTGACCGGCAACCTCGATGCCAAGCTCAGTTATCGCGAGGGCTACTATGCGGACAAGGAGTTCAACAAGTTTACGGCTGTCGACAAAGAGCGGCAACTTGAAGATGCGCTGATGCTGGAGGACCCGATTACCGAGCTTTCGATTGCAATGGAGATCGATCACTTCCAGCTCAACCGCGCGGAGTATTTTGTTCCCATCATCGTGAAAATTCCGGGCCGCGAACTGGCGCTGGCCAAGCGCGGCGGTGCCGAGCACACGCAGATTGATTTCGTGGGCGAGATCAAGGACCTGGTGGGTGGGAACACCGTTTCCAATGTCCGCGACAATGTGAACATCAAGCTGTCAGACTCGACTGCGGCGGAACTGGCGCATCTGCCCATCGAATACGACACGGGATTCACCTTGCTGCCGGGCAAGTACATGATCAAGTTCCTGGCCCGGGACGATGAGACGGGACGCATCGG
>DATDLS010000586.1:0-2531 GCA_036519195.1 Occallatibacter sp.
CAACTAAACCAAGCTGTGCCTGTGCCTGCGCGAGTTGTGCTTCGGCTTGATCCAACGTCGCTTGAAATGGCCGAGCATCGATCTCAAACAGAACCTGACCTTCCTGTACGACCGAACCCTCTCGATAATCCTGCTTAATCAAGTAGCCGGAAACCTGGGGCTGGATTTGTGCATTGACAAATCCGTCAAGCGTGGCAACCCAATCACCGTAAATATGCACTTCCCGCTGTTCGACTGTCGCAACGCTCACTTGCATTGAGGCGGTCGTTGGCGTGCTGTCCTGCTTTTTAGCACACGCCGTTAGCAGCAGTAGTATTGCGGCTGAAAGCGCAGAGAATCTGATGTGTTGAAAACGCCGCGTCCAAACATGCATTTCTGCCAGCAACCTCATTTTCCAGATAACGTACCGCATGCTGAAACGACTTTTGCCAGGCGGCAGCATCTACTTATTAACATACATGTATGTAATGATCTTTGCAGAGAAAAGATTCGGAAGTTTTCGCCTTTACACTGATCGTGCAGGGATAATACCTTTATGCAGGTTCTAAAGATTGGAAGTGGACGATGAGTAAGCCTCGCCGAACAGTGACCCCGCCACAACGCGATCCGAAGATTCTGGGGCGGAAAACGAGTGGAACGACCCGACCCGGCGAATCGCGGCAGGACCTTCGTACAGCGGCGACCCGCGAGGCACTACTCGCTGCCGCCTTTAAGATCTTTGTCCGGGACGGGTTCGAAGCGTCCCGCATCGAAGATATTGCTGCAGAAGCGGGACGGAGCCGGGGCTCGTTCTATGTCAACTTCCGCAATAAAACGGAAGCATTTTTAGCCCTGCGCAAACAACAGGCCATGGCCTTTGAAGCCAGATTGCGAAAGCAGTTGCACGGCCAAACAACTCGCGAAAAGCAGCGCCAGGCCATGGAAGAGATCATGGTCGAAATCACGCTCGAGAAATCATACATTCTCTTGCTACTCGAGTTTAAGTTGTTCGCCACCCGACATCCACGCCTGTTGAAGCGTATCTCCCAAAACCATTTCGAGACCGGAACTACTACAGAGCTTCGTGACCTTTTTTTCGATGGCGAGGCCGGCACGCTCATGATGCAACAGAGAAGCCTGGCCCTCGAAGCAATACTGGAGGGTTTCACTCTAAACTTCTCCTTCAGCTCCGAGGTCATGACGGGAGAGTATATCCAGAAGTGGATGCCTCTATTGACGCGCATTGTCATCGATCCGAGCAATTAGATTCGGCTCTTGTGGCTACTTTACGTGGCTTCTCGCACTCAGGTTGGGGAAAAATGTGATGGGTATTTGAGCGATATTTGTTCGTTTCTGGAAGTCAAGGACCTAATGACGGGACAGCTACGGTTGGGAGGTCCCTGGGCGTTCCGTTATGATGACCGATCGAGAAGGAGCGTGGCTCTCGCTGTAGCTTTGAAGGGGTCGTCTTGGCTATCGGTGGATGGTGTTGACGCGCCTATACACATCCAAGAAGGCGACTGGTATGTCCTCACTTCCTCACATTGTTTACATAGCGAACCAGAGATCAAGTCCGTTCCGATCGCGCCACTTTCGCCGAAAGACATTGCCGGATCATTGAAAAGCATAGAGGCGACCTTTCCATTTTCCAACGAGCCGATGAATATGACGGACGGAGCGCAGTTACTTCTCGATGAAGTGAAAGCAGGTCCTTTTTTCGATCTATTGCCCCCGGTGATTCACGTTCGAGCAGATTCGACAGAGGCACCGGTACTCCGATCGGTGTTGTCGGTTCTAACCTATGAGGCCAAAAAACCAAGGATCGGCAATCAGCTCATGATCGACTCTCTTGCCCGCATCCTTCTCGTGGAAGTCTTGCGTCTATGTGTGGCCCACGAGGACTCCCAGAAGGGTTGGCTGGGCGCACTCGTCGATGCAAAGATCGGCGCCGCGCTGGCTGTGATGCATCGCGATGATACCAAACGATTGACCGTGGACCATATCGCTACAGCCGTCGGTATGTCCAGATCCTCCTTTGCTCTTCGGTTCAAGGTGCTCGTGGGCCAGAGTCCGCTAGACTACCGGCTGCAGTTAAACATGCAGCGCGCTGCACAGCGATTGCGCAACACCAGCAAGACAGTATCCTCTGTGGCCTACGAATTGGGCTACGACTCCGAGAAGAGTTTCGGGAAGGCCTTCAAGCGCGTTATGGGTTGCCCGCCCACGAGCTACCGTAAGACGGATACTGAACTCTGTCCACGTTAGCCTGCCTGGGGCGCTTAGCAGCTTAAAGAGCAGTGCCCAGCGCATCCGTGCGGTCGCGGCTCCCGCCGTTTCCTTCCTAATTCCATCAACCAAATGCGCGTAGCAGCCATCGGATTCAGCCGCTGCTCACGTTTGCTCGTCATCGTGCGCTCGCATAGGCGACGAGTTGTGGCCATGCTATGCAGATCGGCTTCGCGAAGGCCACTATCCAGTAAAGATTCACCCGATTGGCAAGAAACTGCGCCAATTAGTCCACAAGAAGATTCTCTTGTAGGTCGGGGTCGCGG
>DATDLS010000587.1:0-14873 GCA_036519195.1 Occallatibacter sp.
AGGTCAACGTGCCTGGCCACCAGTTCCTCCGCATTGCGAATGGCAACCTCGGCGTCAAACTGGTTATCCAGCACAATCAGCTCCACGCCGGAAGCCGCCGCCGCCGCAGTCACACTGTGCGCCACGGCAACGGAAAACGGCATCTCCGCACTCTGTACCGCGAAACCGAATCGCAGCCGGCGCGGCCGCGAAACCAGCCTGTATTGTCCGTTTTGCGCCTGCGCCACGTAGCCGCGATGTACCAGCGTCTTCAGAATGCGATAGACGCTGGTCTTCGAGATCTGCGACTTCTGATAAACGTCCTCCAGCGATACAGGCGCGTGGCTCTGCTCGAGCAACTCAATCACGTCGAGCGCCTTGGAGAGAATTGGAATCAGGTAGAGGCGTTTGATCTTTGCCTTGGGCAATTGTTTTGTCCTCGTCGGTCGATGCTCATCGCGCTCGCCCGTGACCGGTAGCCTTGTCCCCTCGAGCCTCGGCCAGAAATAAGAGTCTTCATGCGTAGCTGCTTTCGCTGGCCAGGCGACGGCTGCTGCGTTCTTCCCCAATCCGCTCCACATAGCCGCTGGCGCGCAACGCAGCAAGCGGATCCGCGGCCAGGCCGCGCTGCTGCCTCCAGGAGGCCACCATCGGCCGGACATCGGTCCAGAACGCGCCGCGAAACAGTTCCTCGGCAGCCACAAGGTCACACGATTGCTGATGAACTGCGAGCAGGTCGCGATCCACAAGAGCCGCCTTGAGCCAAAGCTCCTGCGCCGCCACAACCGTCTGCACCGTCGCTTCGATCTTGCCCTTCAGGTTATGGCTCTGATCAATCATGAATGCCACTCGGTGGGGAAGTCCCTCGGATTCAGCGACGTTGAGCTCATGAAAAATCCGGAAAATCTGGTAAGGATCGATCGAACCCAGCGTCAGATCATCATCCGCATAGCGCCGGTCGTTCAGATGAAATCCGCCCAGCAGTCCGGTATGCAGCAGCCACGCCACAATCTGTTCTATGTTCTGCGCATTGTAGTGATGGCCTGTGTCCACCAGCACCTGCGCCCGCGGTCCGGCCTCGCGCGCCAGATGCGAAGCCATGCCCCAGTCGGCAATATCGGTGTGGTAAAACGCCGGCTCGAACGGCTTGTATTCAATCAGCAGCCGTTGATCCGACCCCAGGTGATCGTGAGCGGTCCGCAACCCATCTTCCAGCCACGCCATCCGCTTGCGCATGCTCTGCGAGCCCGGATAATTCGACCCATCTGCCAGCCAGAGCGAAATATCCCGTGAGCCAATCGCTTTGCCAATCTTGATCGAATCCAAGAGGTGATCCAGAGCCTGGCGCCGAATCGCCGCGTCGGGATTGCAAAGCGACCCGAATTTGTATCGCTGATCCTGAAACAGATTCGGATTGATCGAGCCCGCGCGAATGCCAAACCGCTGCTCCAAATTGCGCAGATCAGCCACATCGCCCATTCCATTCGGCAGGTCCCACAGAACATGCAGCGCAATCGTCGGCGTGACCCCGGTCAGTCGCTCGACCTCAGCTGCATCGGCAAACTTCTCCTCGAGCGTTGAAGCGGCTGCGGCCTGCACAAATTTGCCGAAACGCGTCCCGGTGTTCGCGAATCCCCAGGAGGGAATCTCGATCTGAAATGCATCCAGCGCCTTGGTGGCGCGTTCAAAAACTGGGTATTCGCTTGACATCGTCTTCCGGTTGCCCCTTCCGGCTTTGGGTCTCTGCCCGCGTCCCGGCATAGCCCGGACGGGCGGGGCGGGAACGAAGGCTAATGGTATTCGATAGGAATATGAAATGTCTATTGCAATCATGGATCTGGGCGGATGCTACGGCGGACAGAGTTGCCGAAACGTGTCCTAATTCCTCGTAGCAGAACTCGTTCGGGAATACGCCTCCACTTCAATGGGTCGATGACACGCCAAGTATTTTTCTCCACTTCCGCACCAACACTCTCCACCATGTTTCAAGATGCGAAGATGATCTCTGCCTATGGCTCTAGCAGACTTGCCAGGCCAGTATCCGTTCCAGAAACGAGGCTCACGCGGAGCGATCGATGCAATTGGTGCATTGCGAATTCCAACTTCTGTATCAATAATCATTTCTCCGGGCTGAGGGCTATAGATGATCCGGGAGCCTACTGGGGTAAGACAATACAGCTGTCGCGTGCGTAGCCAAATCAGATGCCGAGCAATCCATGCAGACAAATCAAATCTTTTTGGGCAGAGTCTCGATTTGGGTTCGAAAATTCATAAGGCACTCGCCTCCGCTCTTGACAATAGTAGCACTTATTGCTTTTATAGCACATATAGCAATTGCGGCAGATTTGCCGTCGGGAGGAGGGAACACATCATGTCTGTGACTGAGGAAGTGGCTGGCGTCTCTATTTCGGTGCAGGACCAGAAAAACATCCTCGATCTCTATGCCAAGATTCGAGCTGCCGAGGCGAAACTTGTCGGTCCTGATGGAAAAACGCAGCTTTTGCCGTCGAATCTCTATTCTTTTCTATGCCAGTTGCTGGGGGATTTGAAAGCAGGAAAATCTGTCACGATCCTGCAGAACAATGCCGAACTGACGACAGTAGAGGCGGCCAAGATGCTTGCGGTTTCACGGCAATTCTTGATTCAGCTTCTTGAACAAAACCAAATCCCCTTCCACATGGTGGGAACACACCGACGCTTGTACGCGCGTGACATCCTAGCCTTCAAAGGAAGGCGTGATTCTGCGCGACGCAAGACTCTGGACGATTTGGCTCGTACAGAGATGGAAGAGGGACTATACGATCGGGTGCCTCTGGATGATCCTAACGCGCGATAACGAGTATTCAGCGGTGCTGGACGCTTGCGTTCTTGCCCCGATGCCCCTCTGCGACACGCTTCTGCGTTGCGCGGAAGAACCAGCACTCTTTCGTGCATTATGGAGTGAAGAAACTCTGGAGGAAGTAAGCAGAACCATACAGAAGTTTAGCTATACGGTGGAGCAGGCAACACGCCGCCTCCGGAGCATGCGCGAAGCATTTCCGGAGGCTTCTGTTTCCATTCCCCAAAATCTGCTCAATGCTGTACCTGACATTCCCGATCCGCATGACAAGCATGTGGTAGCTGCCGCTATCCACGAACGGGCTAATGTCATCGTCACATCTAATCTTCGCCACTTTCCGCAAAATATCCTGCAGCCGCATGGGGTTCTCGTTCAGTCCCCGGACGATTTCCTGATCCACCAATACCACTTAAACCCAGACCGAATCTTGGACGTCCTTGATATTCAAGCGAGTGGGATCAGGCAGCAACGAGCGGACGTCCTGAAACGCCTCCAGCACGGATTGCCGAATTTTGTTGCTTTGCTGACTCGCAGGCAATGACAGAACAGACGACCTCGCCATGTTGATTACCGACGACGGAACGGCAGTTCGAGATGACGGCAGCATCATCGTGTTTTCGATTGAGCGGTTCATCAGAGACATCATTGAAGGTGGATGCTGTTTTATTTGTGGAAGAAACCGAGACCAGGTAGCCTTTAACGACGAACACATAATTCCAGATTGGATTCTGCGCCGCGCTGGTTTGCATGATCGTGAGATCACCCTTCCAAACGGAACATCGCATCGCTATGCACAGTACAAGGTTCCGTGCTGCGAGCCCTGCAATAGCATGATGGGGCGTGCGTTCGAAGTGCCTCTTAGCGCGCTTTTCGCAAAAGGCTACGATGCGGTGGCACAACTCATGCGCAGCAAAGAAGGCATCGGCAAGATCTTCATCTGGCTTGCCTTCATCTATCTGAAAACTCACCTCAAAGATTTATCACTTCGGATGCACAGAGATCAGCGTATGCCGGAAGGCAAAATCGCCGACGTGTACGACTGGGAGAATCTTCACCACATTCATTGCGTGGCTCGATCCTATCTAGCTGGGGTGGATATTGATCCGGAAGTGATCGGCTCGGTACTGCTTCTACCTGCCAAAGACGGACCGGACGGTGAGCAATTTGATTACGGCGATAATTATCATTCGCGGACACTGCTGTTACGAATTGGAGACATTGCTTTGTTCTCGGTTTTGAATGACGCCAGGGCTGTGCTCCAATTCCGAACCGATCCGGAACAAGCTGCTTTGGGATACCCGCTTCTCACGGCTATCACACATGCACTTTCCCCAATACAAGTCCGTGAAATGATGGCGGAGTTGGCCTATACCAATCTGCGGATTGAAGACAGACCCAAGTTTCTTACTGTGGTAGACCCGACTACAGAACAGGCGGTCATTCATGCTGAAACTCCAGAAGGTTATCATCTCGGAGCCGGTGACCGGGAGTTCTACGGTGGGCTTATCTATTACTTTTGTCGCGCACGCATCGAAAGTATCGCCGAGCCTGAGCGAAGTGAGATCCGGGAACGAGTGCAAGCAGGCCGATTCAGTTTTCTGTGGACTGAAGATGGCACACAGGCAGATTGGGATCTATAAATAAAAGTAACAGCCCGTCGTCTTTTAAAATTGGAATAGCAATATGCGAACGCTGATCGCGCGCCTCAACCCCACCATCAACCCCATCTGTGGGGTTGGGGAACATGATGCAGTTGCGCCATCCAACGACCTTTGGGAAGCAACGTCAAAGAGCTGATTGGATCTGGGGGCGAGCCTCACCGGTTGCCCTCACCGCGCCTCGTCCATGCCCCATGCAAAGGACTAAGGACTGCCGATCAGGATTGGGCTCAGTGCAATAGAGAGATTGAGCCGGCTTCAATTTGAGGAGGTGGCATGATCCTCAAGCTCTCTGGCTCAAAAGACCGCTTCATGAAACCGCCGCAACGGCAGCTCCGCGAGCCCTGCCAAACGATTGTAATTGGAAGCTAGTTTTCGCCGGAAATGACGCAGACTTTGGTAGCCTTCGAGACACAGCGCCTTTTAAGCCTGAGAATTCAGGGTGCCGAGATCCAGGCTCTGATCCTCATGCCTTCGCGTGACCAGGGAAGGAGGCCTGCCCAGGGGCTTTGCCCCTTTCTACCGCTCGCGGAGAGCGTCGCTATTGAGATGCGATGACCCGGATGTGGGCCATCATGCCGCCGTCCTGGTGTTCGCCGATGTGGCAGTGATAAATGAAATCTCCCACTTCGGCGAAGGGAATCCTGACCACGACCGTCTGTACCGGGCACCGCCCGGCTCGCCAGGTTGCCACCGAGCCGTTGCAACTCCGGCCGCCATTGGGCAGTACCACGTTATCCATCAGAGCGTCGGCATCGCCTGCGGGCGCATTTTGCGGAAGCACGTAAAACTCGGTCTGGTGGATGTGAAAGTTGTGTGCTTCGGCAGACAGGTTCAGAAGTTCCCACTCTTCCGTGACGGGTGTGCTACGAGGCCCGAGCGGGAGGCAAATATTAATCGTGGCCGGATCGAAAGACGCGACATCGCGGAATGTGCCGGGGACAGGATTGTCATTCTGGTCAACCTCTTCGTAGCCAAGGCCGAATGCCGCGGGTTGGGAAGGAGGAATTCCGAAGAAGATGCGACGGCGATGGCCAGCAGGTAAGGCGCTGCAGGCGGGTGAGGCGATCGATGCAGCCGGAGCCGAGACTTCGCTGAGCCGCGTAGTGATGGTTGCAAGCTGACGGGCATTCAACCGGGGGTGCGACGATGCGGTGGATGCACCGCGTACCAGTTGCTGGGCTCGTTGCAAAGGCAGGGAAGAGGAAACACCGGCGAAGCTGGCGCGCACGGGCGCTCCCAGCAGACCCTGCGGAGACAGGAGCGCATTCTGAAATGGTTTCACGCCCAAAAGCGCGGCCCCGGCAGTGCTTGATCCGTGTCCGACGACGATGTGCGCAAGGCTCGCTTCCGGCCAGCGATCGCCGCGCGGGCCTGTATAGAGCATGAGGGTTTTCAGGGTTGCCGACCGGCCCTGCGGAAATACCCAGATTTCAGCGCGCGAACTGGGGAAAAGAACCAGGTGAGTGGCGCAAACCGGCTGCGAGGAGGAAGCCGAGGATGGCACCGGGCAGGGAACCACTTGGGTTTTTCCGACCGCGCCCACCTGGCTCTGTGCCGCAACGGCCCCCGGCGGGGCAGCCAGGGCCACGCCGTCGAGAGATACGACCTGAAATGCCAGATCATTCCCCGTCTGGTCATCCTGGAGGACGAGATCGTAGGAGCGGCTGGCCCCGGCATTGAGCAAGCGCCACAGTTCGCCGGAGGTATCCGGCATGGGAATCTGCGGATCGACCCGGCCGTTGATCGTGAAGAACCAGACTCCGCCCTCAAAATTGCCGGGACGGTTATCACGGTCATCGGGAATACCTAAGGAGTACCAGCCTTGGCAGAACCCGTCCCTTGCAACTCCGTGGACCGGAAATGGAGAGCAGAACCGGGCATTTTCCTGGTCCAGCACGTTGCCGCTCGAGAGCACCTGCATGTCTTTGAGCACAAAGTAGCGGGTCGGAATCGTGGACATGCCGGGGGGAGGCGACAAGTAGTCGGTCACCGAGCCGATGGTGATGAGTCCTGAGAGTCCCTCGGAGATCTGATTGACGTTGAGACCGTGTACGTGGGGGTGAAACCAATAAATCCCCGGCGGATGGTCGGCAGGAATGTAGATGTCGTACTGGATGGGCTTGTTGGTTGCGATCTGATCCGGCGAGACCATCGAGGGCATCTTGCCGGCCGGATAGCCCAGCACGTAGACGTAATCGCCGTAGGTGGGGTCGGTCGCATCGGCTTTCCTGGGTTCGACGATCAGCCCGTGGGTATGAATGTTGATGGGGTTGGCGGCGAGCATCTCGTTCATCATCGCGTCGCTGCCATGCGCGTATTGGGCGTCGGTCGGCGCCGGTGGCAGATGATTGACCAAACGCATGCGCAGGTGGTCGCCGGGGTAAAGCTGCAGACGAATCCCCCCGTAGGGAGAAACCGTGCGCGAATCATCCGGGCAATCATCCCCATGGGCGACCGCCGTCTGGCACATCTCAAAGACCCATGCAGTGGGCTGAAATGCGCCGAGCCTGATCGCCTTTGCCTTCGCGATGACAAGAAGGTCGAGCACGTGGTTGGAACTGGTGAAGGTGAAAGGATCGGTTTCCTCGGTACCGTCCGGCTTTGCACCCCCGTAACAGTTCAGCAACGCGAAAACAATCCATCCCAGCGTCGCCAGGCGCAGAACCTTTCGATTCATAGTGAGATCCCTGGAATATCAGATACAACTCCCAACACAAGGGTTGTCCGAATAGGGCGCCGCGAGCTTGGCTTCCCTAACGCCTCCGATCAGAAATGCTTTGCTGAATTGAAAAACTCGTCACATGATTTTTTCTCCCTGGCCATCACAAAAGCAGACAACCTGCATCGTAGTCCACTAGGGGGCGCCTTTGGGGGGCGTCTTGGGGGGGCCTTGGAAAACAAACTGTATACATTTTGCGCCTTGGGTGCACTGTCATTTCTTGTCGGTTGCGGCGGTACTGTTATGAAGGGACCCGGCGACTCAACCTTTCAGCTGGCTGTGACCAGTTCCGGTACTGGTTCAGGGAGCATTACGAGCAGCCCTGCGGGCATCAATTGCGGGACCGCTTGCGTGGCCAGCTATTCGGCCGGGGCGGCGGTCACACTCACTGCGGCGCCGGCGTCCAATTCGACGTTTGCCGGATGGACGGGAGGATGCAGCGGTACTTCAACCTGCAGTGTGACCATGAATTCCGCCGCTTCCGTAGGGGCGACATTCAATGCTGCCGCGGCACCTACCTATCAGCTGACTGTGACGGCTTCCGGCACCGGTACAGGGACGGTTACCAGCAGCCCTGCGGGCATCAGTTGCGGGACCGCCTGCATGGCGGGCTATTCGGCCGGGACGGCGGTCACGCTCACAGCGGCGCCCGCGCCCAACTCGACCTTTGGTGGCTGGACGGGAGCATGCAGCGGCACATCCACCTGCAGCGTGACCATGAACGCCGCCACTTCGGTCGGAGCGACGTTTACTGCTGTCGCGCCACCCACCTATCAGCTCACTGTGATGGCTTCCGGCACCGGCACAGGGACGGTTACCAGCAGCCCTGCGGGCATCAATTGCGGGACCGCTTGCGTGGCCGGCTATTCGGCCGGGACGGCGGTCACGCTCACAGCGGCGCCCGCGCCCAATTCGACGTTTGCCGGCTGGACGGGTGCATGCAGCGGCACATCCACCTGCAGCGTGACCATGAATGCCGCCACTTCGGTAGGAGCGACGTTTACTGCTGCCGCACCACTCACCTATCCGCTCACTGTGACAAGTTCGGGTACCGGTACAGGGAGCGTTACCAGCAGCCCTGCGGGCATCACGTGCGGGGCCACTTGCACGGCCAGCTATGCGGCCGGGACGACGGTCACCCTCACCGCGGTGCCGGCAGCGAACGCAGCGACGTTTGCCGGCTGGACGGGCGCATGCAGCGGCACATCCACCTGCAGCGTGACCATGAACGCTGCCACTTCGGTCGGAGCCACGTTCACTGCTGCCTCAGGCATAGCGCTGATCAGTCATGTCATCCTCCTGACGCAGGAGAACCGGTCGTTGGATAACTATTTGGGCCAGCTGCGCCAATACTGGGCGCAGAACGGGTATCCTGACCAGTCCTTCGACGGCCTGCCACAGTTCAATCCCACCACGGGCGCGGCTCCGCTGCATGGGGCGGCGCCCTCTCTCCCAGGTTGCAATCCCAACGATCCGGCACCCAGTGACTGCCTTTGGGATACGAGCAGCACAGTGACATCGTTTCATCTCACTACGGCCTGCACGGAGAACACCAGCCCGTCATGGGATGAGGCTCATAACGACTGGTACCCCTTCGATAACGTCGGGAATCAGGCGTCGCCCAATAATGGCTTCGTCTATACCGCCGCGTATGATGGGCGAGCCAACGAGTTCTACGACAGCGATGGAGCCCGCGCGATGGGCTATTACGATGGCGACGACCTGAACTTCCTCTATTTCATGGCTTCGAACTTCGCCACCTCGGACCGCTGGTTCCAACCTGCCATGTCGCGGACCAACATCAACCGCGAATACCTGCTGGGGGCGACTTCCGGCGGGTACGCTTATCCAAACGGGACGAACGCCGCCGATACTCCACAGCTCGCATCCAAGACCATCTTCGAGGATCTTCAAAATGCCGGCATCAGCTGGAAGATTTACGTCAATCCTACCGGCACCGGATGCTCCGGGCCTCCGTACGAGGCTTCGTGCCTGATCCTGAGCAGTTATCTCCCGAACTTTACCTATGCGCAGACGGTGGTGAGCCAATATCCGCAGAATGTTCAGCCGATCTCGCAGTACTTCACCGATCTGCAAAATGGGACCCTGCCGCAGGTCTCTTACATCGCACCGGCCTCGGACGCGGGATTGGACGAACACGGAACGGATGCGGACACGGACGATCCGACCAACATACAGACTGGCGAAGCCTACGTGGAGTCGCTGATTACCGCGTTGATGAACAGCTCTTCGTGGAGCAGTTCGGCTCTGTTCTGGACTTACGACGAAAGTGGCGGCCTGTACGATCATGTTTCGCCCCAGAAAATGCCAAGCCCGGATGGCATCAAGCCGCTTGATCTGCTCGCCGGCGACATCTGCACCACTACCACGGGGCCCACGTGCGACTTCACCTGGACCGGCTACCGCATCCCGCTGGTGGTGGTTTCACCGTACGCGAACAAAAATTACGTCGACCACAGGGTTGCCGATTACACCGCAATGCTGAAGTTCATTGAGACGCGATGGAATTTGCCCGCGCTGAGCGCGCGTGATGCGGCGCAGCAGGATATGACGGAGTTCTTTGATTTCGCTAACCCGCCGTGGATGACGCCGCCGACGCCGCCGGTTCAGAATACGAGCAACCCGTGCTATCTGGATCACTTGCCCTAGCGCCGCGGAGACCCCTGTCCGCGATCTTCGACACACAAAGTCGGATCAGCCCTGAACAACAATGAGCGCTTACCCCCTGGCGTTTGGCTACGGGGTATACGCTTGGGGCAGGGCGATGGCATTGGCAATTCCTTGTCTTCGGAGTCAGCCCAAGTGTCTCGGGTCTGGATGCGCTTCAGACAAATTTGCTCTGCACGACTCTGGACTCTCGACTCTGGAATCTGGACCCCTGAGCCCTGGTCCAAACTCGTTCTGGCGATTTTCATCGGATTTCGCCGGATGGGAGCCCGTAAAGACATTTCTGGCCGTAAAGCTTCGCCTGAAGCCACCTGAATTGCCCCACCCGGCGGGACTGTTTTGGAAGTTTTTGGTTGTCAAACGGCGTGTGGATGGTGCAGGCTGTAAATTCACCGTTTAATTTCTCCTCGATCGCACCCGGTGCGGTCCGGGGCTGCTTTTGATTTCCAGGCGACCGAAAGTCAACCGATTTCATTGCTGTTTCACGTCAACTTTACCAGCGACCAGGCGTCTAATCCATCGAGATTACCCGTCTTCAAACGTCTTCGTCCGGTTTTACTGAGTCCTGATTGCGTTTCATCGTTGAACTTCTTGCTGCTTCACTCGTCGAAGCGAGACTGCGGAACTCGATTGCCCGTAGCCCCGACTTGTCCACAGCACCTTTGCCAGGTACCGCAACTCTGTTTTTTTTCGGATGTGCCCACATCCGGGAAAGCCCAGGTAAGATCCTATGCGCTTGATGCGTTTGCTCCCCCTCCTTGGTTTGGCCAGTGTGTTGCTCTTGGGAATTTCTGAAACGGCTCTATCGGCCCAGGAATCCGCAACTCCTCGAGTTCGCATCGTCAACCGCATTGACGAGGGCGATCTTGTTACCCTTCGCGGCAACACCCACCCCGCCGCCAATGCCAGGAACGATCGCGGCCCCGTCAGCCCCTCGCTCCCCATGACCGACTTGATTCTGGTCCTGAGCCGGGACCAGGCCCAGCAGGCCGCCTTCGACCGGTTCGTCGCCAGCCAATACGAGTCCGCCTCGCCCAACTTTCACCAATGGCTCACGCCGGAGCAGGTCGGAGCCAACTTCGGCCCGTCGGAAACCGACATCACCACGATCACTAACTGGCTTGGCGGCCACGGTTTCACCGTTACCCAAATCACCAAGGACCGGCTCTCCATCCGCTTCGACGGCACCGCCGCCCAGGTCGAGAGCGCCTTTCATACCCAGATTCACAACCTCAGCGTGCGTGGCATTCCGCACGTCGCCAACATTACGGACCCGCAACTGCCCGCAGCTCTGTCGCCGGTCGTGGTTGGCGTCAAGGCCCTGCACAATTTCTTCCCGCACCCCCTGCACCGCGTCGGCAGCCCGGTCACCCGCGACGCGGCAACCGGCAAGTGGGTGCGTTCTGCCAAGCCGGCCGCCCCGGCGCCGAGCGCCAGAACCCCGCTCACCGCCGTGCCTACCGCACACGAGGTCCCCCGAGTGGCGGCGCCCCAGTTCGGCATCAATATCACCGGCACCCCGCCGGTCCTCGAAGAAGACGTAGGACCCTACGATTTCGCCACCATCTACAACGTTCTTCCCTTGTGGAACGCCAAGGCACCCATTGACGGCACCGGGCAGACCATCGCAATTGCCGGAACCAGCGACATTGAAGTCGGCCAGGCCACTACGGAAACCGGCGCCAGCGGCGCCAACGATATCGCCACCTTCCGCACCTTCTTCGGCTTGCCCACCGGCAGTGCCGTCAACATGCCCATCCGCATGTCCGGCAACAGCGAGCCGCTCACCGTCTGCTCGAGCACCACCAACACCCTTTGCGGCACCAGCGATCTGCTCGAAAACACGCTCGACGTCGAGTGGTCCGCATCGGTCGCCAAAAATGCGCAGATCGTGCTCGTCGCTTCCTATCCAGCCTCGACCACCGACGACAACCTCTACGATTCAGAGAGCTACATCGTCAACAATCTCACCGCGCATATTATGAACGTCAGCTACGGAGAATGCGAGCTGGACAACGGCACCGCCGGCAACGTCGAGTACTACGACCTCTGGCAGACCGCCGCCGCCGAAGGCATCGCCGTCTTCGTGGCAGGCGGAGACTCCGGCTCGGCCAGCTGCGATGACGGTGGGGACGGCGGCGGCAGCAATCTTCCTTATCCCGCCGAATTCGGCCTCACGGTCAGCGGCATCGCTTCGACCCCCTTTGACACGGTGGTCGGCGGAACCGACTTCAACTGGTGCTCGCTCACCGCCACCGAATGCACCGCGGCTCCCTACTGGAGCTCCACCAACAGCGCCAGCGCCGGTCAAAGCAGCGCCCTCGGCTACCTGCCCGAAGTTCCCTGGAACGATACCTGCACCAACCCGCTCGCGCTCCAGTTCATGGAAAACTTCTGGAATGGAGTCGCGACTGTCACCGATGCTGAAGAGGGCTGCAACGCATTCACGGTCAATGCGGAAGCTCTCAGCGAACAAGGAGACGGAACACTGCTTTTCCTGGTCGACACCGTTGGCGGTGGAGGCGGCGCCAGCAGTTGCGTCGTCAACAGCACTACCAGTACAAGCACAACCCTCGGCGCCTGCTCGACGGGCGCCACCAGCACCGGCGCCACCAACAATCCCAACACCGGCGCCGCGCAGGGCTCGCTCACCGTGGTCAACAACGGATGGCCCAAGCCCAGCTGGCAGACCGGAGTGGCCGGTATCCCCACCGACGGCGTCCGCGATATTCCCGATGTCAGCTTCTTCGCATCCGATGGATTCCTGTCCAGCAGCGCCTACGTGGTCTGCGCCTCCGATCTGGCTGCGTGCAGCTTTTCCTCCAAAGGTGAGCCAACCTTCGTTGAAGTCGGCGGAACGTCGGTCGCCACGCCGGCCATGTCCGGCGTCATGAGTTTGATTGACGAAAAGGCGGGCGCGGCCCAGGGAAACCCCAACGCCGAGTTGTACGCCTTGGCCGCCAAACAGACTTACTCCAATTGCAGCGCCGAGCGTGGCGCCGGTGCGCCCGTCACTACCGGCTCCTGCCTGTTCAACGACATCGACTCCGGCACCAACGCCATGGCTTGCGATTACAATGCCTTGGTCAGCACGCCGTCGCCCAATTGCAAATTGCTTCACTCTACGGATTCTGTCGGAATCCTTCCCGGCTACAGCGCCACAGCCGGCTACGATCAGGCCACCGGTCTCGGCTCACTCAACGTCGCCAACGTGGTCAACGCATGGACGGCGGTGGCCCCGGGAACTGCCGCGGCGACCGTCACCGTGACCCCCGCGTCCACGTCGCTGCCGATCAGTGAAATTCTCCCCGTCACCGTGTCGGTGGCAGGGCCAAAGACAAGCGTCACCTCCAACGGCACCGCAGTTGTCCCCACCGGAACCGTCACCCTCACCGTCGGAACCTTCACCTCGCAATCCACTGCGCTCTCAAGCTCCGGCACCGCCGTCGTCCTGGTTCCGGCCAACTCGCTCAGCGTAGGAACGAACTCGATCTCCTCCAGCTATAGCGGAGATGTTCTCTACGGCGCCGCCACGGGCTCGGCCAGCGTGACCGGCACAACCGCAGCGCTGCTCACCCCCGTCATCACGGTCACTCCAGCATCGAGCGGCGTCAACTCCGGCGCCAGCCTGAGTGTTGCGGCCTCGGTCACCGGCATGGGCACTTCGGCGCCGACCGGAACCGTCACCCTGGTTGGCGGCGGCTACAGCTCCGGCCTGCAGATGCTGTCGAACGGCGCATTTACCTTCAACATTCCCGCCAATACCCTGAGCAACGGAACCGCAACGCTGACCCTGACCTACTTTGGCGACGCGAACTACATCGCCGGGACCAACACGGCAACGGTAACTGTCGGCGCGTCCACGTTTACTCTGACGCCCACCGCGCCTGCCGCGATCGCCCCCGGCGCAATGGCTACATCCACCATCACCGCAACCGCCGTCGGTGGCTACACTGGGACCGTAACCCTCACCTGCCAGGAAGAAGCCGACGCTTCACCGACCACCGGCGATGGCGCCACCTGCTCGATCCCAACGACAGCCGTTGCCATGGGGGCCACCGCGGTAGCCACCGTCACCACCACGGCGCCGAGCACCACCACCGCAGCGCGCCTTGCCTCTCCCCGCATCGGCGGCAAGAGGCGAGGGTGGGAAGGCGCAGGTGGCGGTGCGGTCCTGGCTCTGCTGTTGTTCTTCGGAGTCCCGGCTCGCCGTCGTAAATGGCAATCCATGCTCGGCATGCTTGTCCTCACGATGGCGCTCGGAAGTCTGGCAGCCTGCGGCGGCGGTGGTGGTGGCGGGGGCGGTGGCGGCGGTGGGGGCGGCGGAGGTACAACCGATCCGGGAACTGCCGCCGGCACCTACACCTTCACTGTCGTAGCCACGGGAAACCCTTCCGTGACCCCGACCGTGCAGACCACCTTCACTGTGACCGTGCAATAGCCTTTCTACCACCGGGAGGGGCTCGGTTTGAAAGGCACGGGCTTCGAGCCCGTGCATAAGCCCCTTCTACGTGACCGCGCGTAGATCTGTCACAGAATCTTCTCGATCTCGACACCGAGAATAAGGCTCGTGGATCTGTGAAGCACTTTTTCAAGTCCAAGGCTTCTCGCCTATGGCGCCATAAGTCGCACCGGCGTCTGATTTGAGCGCGACACGCCAAGGTCACCTAAAAGTGACCTAGCCTTGATACCCACGTTAGCTCTTCCGTTAACACCACGCGGGCGCTGACCCGTAAAAAACCTGGAAATTCCCCGCGTTTGATCGCAGTCGAGGGGAACGCCTCCTCCTCATCTGTTATACCATGCGTTAATCTATAAATATAGTTCCACGTTTACAATCTATATACCCCCTGGACGATATCTCGGCATTTGTGCGCATTCAAAGGTATTTCTGCGTTTTAATTTGAGTGTGTCGTAATCATGACTAGGTGGATGTGCATTTATGGGTAAACGCCATTGACTAATACAGACGATCCCCTCATTGACG
>DATDLS010000588.1:0-10187 GCA_036519195.1 Occallatibacter sp.
GATCCGGAGAACACCATGTTAAGACGCGAATTCATCAAGGCAACCGGCACGGTCATCGCTGCCTCCGCTCTTCCAGCCACCGCAGTATTTGCCGCCGAGCAGGGAACACCATCCCGCACCATCCTGCCCATCAATCGCAAGTGGCGTTACCATCCCGCCAAGGCCGAAGGTGCGCACCTGCCTGCGTTCAACGACGCTGCCTTTGAGTCCATCGTGATTCCACACACCAACGTCAACCTTCCCTGGCATAACTTCAACGACAAAGACTACGAGTTCGTCTCAACCTACCGCCGCCGCTTCCACTATCCCGCCGCAGCCAGAGGCAAGCGTGTCTTCGTAGACTTCGAAGGCGTCATGACCGCGGCCACCGTTTGGATCAATGGCATTTCGCTGGGAGAGTACAAAGGCGGCTTCACTCCCTTCTCCTTCGAGCTCACCGACCACCTCCACCAGAGTGCCGAAAACGTCCTTGTCGTTCAGGTGGACTCCACCGAACGCGCGGACATTCCTCCCTTCGGCCACGAGATCGACTACTTGACTTTTGGAGGGATCTATCGCGAGGTCTCCTTACGCATCGTCTCCCCAACCTACATCGACAATATCTTCGCTCGCCCGAAGGATGTGCTCACCGCGAATCCCAGTCTTGACGTGGATGTCTTTTTCGCGGGGGAACCCGCCGATCAGCTCGCCCTCGAAGTCGAGCTCCGCGACGGAGACCGCATCATTGCCCGCGCCCATGGCCCCGCAACATTCACAGCCGGTCCCGATCCCAACGCATCCCTGGATCCTGAAACATCTGCGCCCGTCTATGCCAGCACACAGACGGTGGCTGACCCCGCGCGTCACACCGTCACCCTCGCCAACCTGGAAGGGATCAAGCTTTGGGAGCCGGAACACCCCAATCTCTTTACCGTCCACGTCCGCCTGCTCAGCGCGGACAAGCCCATCGATGAAGATTCCCGCCGCATCGGTTTCCGCGAGGCGACCTTTACCGATCACGGCTTCTCGCTCAACGGCACGATCCTCAAACTTCGCGGGCTGGATCGCCACCAGACCTTCCCCTTCGTCGGCCTTGCCATGCCTGCCCGCGTGCAGCGAAAGGACGCCGACATCCTCCGCACCCGCCTCCATTGCAACATTGTCCGGACCTCTCACTATCCGCAATCCCGCCACTTCCTTGATCGTTGCGATGAGATCGGCCTGCTCGTCCTGGAAGAGTTTCCGGGGTGGCAGCACATCGGCCCCGAACCCTGGAAGCAGATGGCCATTGACAACGTAGGCCGCATGATTCGCCGCGACTGGAATCATCCATCGATCATCCTCTGGGGCGTCCGCATCAATGAGTCGAAAGACGATCACAGCTTCTACACCAGCACCAATGCCCTCGCGCACGCTCTCGATACGACGCGCCAGACGGGAGGTATCCGCAACTTCATGGATTCGGAGTTGCTTGAGGATGTCTTCACGATCAACGACTTCGGTTTTCCTCTGAGAAAGCCCAACCATCCCCGCTACCTTAATACGGAATTCGTCGGCCACACCTTCCCCACCAAGGCCACCGACGACAACGAGCGGCAGCGCGAGCACACGCTCCGCCATGCTCGCATTCATAACCAACTTGCCTCCGATCCCCAGTACGCTGGAGGCATCGGCTGGTGCGCCTTCGACTACAACACGCACTCCAACTTCGGTGCCGGCGACCGCATCTGCTACCACGGCGTCATCGATATCTTCCGCGAAAACAAGCCTGCCGCGGGCTTCTACAAGTCGCAGTGCAATCCTTCGGACGAGGTCGTCCTGGAGCCGGCATTTCACTGGGCCAACAGCGACGAGTCCATCCATTTCACCAAGGCTGTTGTCTGCTCCAACTGCGATCAGCTCAAGTTCTATCTGCGCGAGCAGAGCCTGGAGAGCAACCCCTGGACGTTAATCGCAGAACTTGATCCGGACCGCGAGGAATTCGACCATCTCACCTATCCGCCCTTCGTCCTGGAACTCAGCAAGATTGATCGCAAGCAGTTCGGCATTTCCTGGGGAGACCTGCGCATCGACGGCTATATCAAGGGCAAGCAAGTCATCTCCAAATCCCTCTCCGGCGCTGGTGACGATCGAAAATTTACTGTCCTCGCAGACGATCGCATCCTCACCGCAGACGGCGCCGACACCACGCGCGTCGTCGTTCGCGTTACTGATCAGTTCGATGCCATTCGCACCTATGCGAATGACCCCATCCTCTTCACCTTGGAGGGCCCCGCGCAACTGATTGGCGACAACCCATTCGCTCTCATCGGTGGTACGGGTGCGGTCTGGATTCGAGCCAGGGAGACCCCGGGCACGGTTCGTTTTACCGCAAAACATCCGCGTCTGGGCACGCAGACCATCGAGTTCCAACTGCAGCCCACTGCATTGGAGCCCGTCTAGTCCCTGGGACAGTGGGCGGCGGAGATCCACTCTCCGCTGCCCACTGTCTTTGCCATCGAAGCTTCGGCAGTGGCCCATCCATTAGCCGCGTCGAAGCGGAATATTGGGCCGCCTGAAAGTCGCCGCGCAGCAGTGCTACGTCCACGCCCTGTACTCGCCGGTAGTCGCTGAAGAATAGAAAAGAGCAGAAAAGCCACCCAAAATTGGGTGGCTTTGTCTTTTGGGCTAACTTTGAAACAAGCGAGGTTCTTGATTCCCACCTCGCGCCGCTCGTAGGCGCCCCCCAGTTTCCCGAGCAAGGAGCATCATTGAGATTGGCGCGCCCGCCGAGGCTCACCCTCACCCAAATCCAGTCCCAGGAACTCCTGAAAGACATCGTTTGAAAGCAGTCGCCCCTGCGCGGTCAACCGCGCAGCCTCCCCGTCAAACGCCAGCAGGCCGGTTTCAAGCAGCCGATCGACCACGTTCATGGCTGCGGCCAGGGTTTCTTTGCCGAACTCCGGCTCGAGCGCATTCAGACGAACGCCTTCATTGAGACGCAGTCCCAGAAACCATGCCTCTTCAAACTGCCGTGCGGGCGAAAGCCATGCTGTCTCTGCCGGCGCCGGCCCGGCGAGAAACTCCTTCAGTTCACTGGTGGTGGTCGAGCGCAGAACGTAGCCTTCGAGGGAGTCGTTCTCTAGATGCGCTGCGGCGCGGAACATCGACGAGGCATCCAGTCCTAGCCCAAGATACGGCCGGCGCTCCCAGTAGCGCATGTTGTGACGGGATTTGAACCCGGGACGGCAGAAGTTTGAAATCTCGTACTGCTCGAGCCCCGCTCCGGCCAGCCGCTCAATGGCTCGCGTGTACATCTGCGCAATCGCATCATCGCTGGGGACCGACTCGGCGTAGTACCGCGCGCCGCCGGAGAGCATCTCGCGTCCCAGCCGTGAATCCTCGTCCACCTCCAGCATGTACACGCTGGCATGGGGAAGGCCGGCGTCGAGCAACACTGTCAGGGAGTGCTCCCAGGAGGCAGGCGTTTGCCCTGCCAGCCCGGCGATCAGATCAATGTTCAGGTTGTCGATTCCCGCCTGGCGCAGCCTTCGAAGATCCGCTTCAACCACAGCACGGCTGTGCAGACGGCCGCTTACCTGGGCCTCGCGATCGATGAACGACTGCACGCCCAGGCTGGCGCGATTGACGCCAACAACCTGGAATGCGGCAAGCGTTTCATCGGCAATCTGTCCGGGCGCGCACTCCATGGTGATTTCCGCATCAGGCTCAAAATCAAATCGATCCCGCATGGCCGCAAACAGCTTCTTGATCAACTCGGGAGCCAGCAGACTCGGCGTTCCCCCGCCAAAATAGACCGTGTCTATGCTGCGCGCGAGTCCAACTCCCATTTGTTCCGTCCATGCGCGGGCGGCATCGATGTCCTCGATCAGCCGGTCGACATAACGCGCATGATCGCTTGCCGGGTATACCCCCGAGGCGAAATTGCAGTAGGTACACTTCGAGCGGCAGAAGGGAATTGAAACGTAGAGCCCTAGCGATTGAACAGCAGCAACGGACATTCCATCTATTGTTTCACGGATCCGCCGCAAACATCCGTGCCAGGCATCTGCTATGCCACGTTAGATTCATGCCGGAGGGCCCGCTTTGGTGGGCATGCAAGAATTGAACCAAGGAGACCCGCGCTTGAAAGCCTGGCCCGTCCTGGGAATCGCTTTTATCCAATCCATCCTGCTGCTCGCTCACTGGCTTCTCTATCGCACGGCCATTTCGTTCTGCGGGAATCCCGGTCCGGCAGCCGCACTGGCCCTGCGCGCCTCGCTGCTCACGCTTTCCGTCAGCTTCGTCGTGGCGACTCTGGTCGGCTTTTATTTTTCCAATGCGCTGGTTACAGCACTTTACCGGGTGGCTGCCATCTGGCTGGGATTTCTTAACTTCTTCTTCTTCGGAGCCGTCCTTTGCTGGCTTGCCTGGGCTGGCGTGGAGTCGGCCCGCCTGGATTCTGATCCTGCCCGGCTGCGCCCCTTGCTCGGCTTCGTTTTCCTCGGAGTCGCTCTTGCCATGGGCGTCTACGGCATGATCAATGCGTACGTAGTGCGGGTACGGCGCATCGCTATAACTCTGCCGAACCTGCCGCCCTCCTGGCGTGGGCGCACAGCGGTTGTGGCCAGCGACCTCCATCTCGGCCACATCAATGCCCTTGGCTTCTGTCGCCGCATCGTGTCGCTGATCTCCCGTCTCAGGCCCGATGTCGTTTTTATCGCCGGCGACATTTTCGATGGCGTCAAGGTGGATGCCGAGCGTCTGGCTGCGCCGTTCAAGCAGTTGTCGCCGCCCTTCGGTATTTACTTCGCCACCGGCAATCATGACGAATTTGGCGACACCCGGTCTTTCCTCGCGGCCCTCGAAGGCGCCGGCATCCGCGTTCTGAGCAACGAAAAGGTCTTGGTCGATGGTCTGCAGATCGTCGGCGCCCCGTACCACGACACCACGCTGCCCATTCGCCTTCGTGCCACTTTGGAGAGTCTGCAGATTGACCGCTCCAGCGCCAGCATCCTGATCAATCACGTGCCCAACCGCCTGCCTATTGTTGAACAGGCAGGCATCAGCTTGCAGCTTTCCGGCCACACGCACGGCGGGCAGTTCATTCCGTTCACCTGGCTCACCCAGCGGATCTTCGGGCCGTTTACCTATGGATTGCACCGCTTTGGCGCGCTGCAGGTCTACACCTCGTACGGCGCCGGAACCTGGGGACCGCCGATGCGCGTCGGCACGCGTCCAGAGGTCGTCCTCATTGAGTTCCAGTAGCCCTTCCCCGCGTCCTCAATCGCGTCCTTGATTGCCGGCGTGGCTTGGGGGATCGCTCATGGACGGCGAGGAGGACGAAAGGGCAGAATTCTGTTCTGATGTAGACTTTCCTTTCGACTGAAATTGAGGTTTTCCTAATGCAATTGCCGGTCCGGCCTTCTTTTGCGCTCAGTGCTTTGGCACTCCTTCTCGCCCTCGCTGCTCCCGCTCAACAAAGCCGCCCGGTTGGCCCGGACCTGGACTTTCCCACCGTGCTCTACGGCGCTGCCTACTATAACGAATACATGCCGGAAGACATGCCCGGAGGCCGGGTCGCCCGACTCGAACGGGATGTGGCGCTGATGAAGGCGGCCGGCCTCAACGTGGTCCGCATGGGAGAGTCCACCTGGAGCCTCTGGGAACCCGCCGATGGCCAATTTGACTACGCGTGGATGGACAAGGTGGTCGACGCCATGGGCAAGGCCGGCATCAAGGTTATCCTTGGCACGCCCACCTACGCGATTCCCGCCTGGATGGCCCATCAGCACCCGGAGATCCTTGCCGAGCGCATTCCCGGAGGCATGTTCGGCGGTCAGCCCGTCGCTGTTCCCTACGGCCTGCGCCAGAACATGGACACCGACTCGCCGGCCTACCGCTTTTACGCCGAACGGCTGATCCGCCACATCGCGGCTCACTATAAGGACAATCCCACCGTCATTGGATGGCAGCTCGACAACGAGACCTCAAGTTATGAGGCCGACAATCCCGACGTGTTTATCGGCTTTCAGCATTACCTGGAAAGGAAATTCGTGACGCCGGAAGCGCTGTCGAAGGCATGGTTTCTCAATTACTGGGGTGAGAATCTGCATACCTGGGAAGACCTGCCCAAGCGCGACGGCACCATCTCCACGGGCTACAAGCTGGAGTGGACGCGCTGGAGCCAGATGCGCGTCACCGATTTTCTTCACTGGCAGGCAGCGCTGGTGCGCGAGTGTGCCGGAGCCCGCCAGTTCGTCACCACCGACTACGGCGGCATGATGCGCCGGGATGTGAATGAGGAAGAAGTTGCCAGTGCGCTCGATGTGGTGGCAGTGAATATTTATCACGGAACGCAGGATCACTACGACGGTTCCTTTCAGGCTTTGCAATCTGATTTTTCGCGCTCTCTGCGATCTGCCAATTTTCTCGTCACGGAAACCAACGCGCAGACGATCGGCTGGACCTCGGGCAGCATGTATCCGCCCTACGACGGACAGCTGCGTGAAGATGTCTACACCTACCTGGCCAACGGCGCCAACATGGTGGAGTACTGGCACTGGGCATCGATTGCCGCCAACCAGGAGACGTACTGGAAGGGCATTCTCTCGCACGATCTTGAGCCCAACCGCGAGTATGCCGAGGTCAGCCGAACGGCACATGAGCTTGAGAAGATCGGTCCGCACCTGGCGGGCCTACAGGTCCATAACCAGGTGGCCATTCTTTGGAGCCGTGACTCTGCCAATGCCATCAGTTTCATGCCCTACGGGGGCGATGTGCCGGCCAGAAGCTGGACCGGCCAGCCGGATGGCTATCTTTCGCTTGTCGAGCAGATGCATCACTCACTGTATGAACTGAACGTGGGATGCGACTTCGTCTTCCCCAGCACCCAGAGCTTCTCCCAATACAAACTGCTCATCGTGCCAGCTCTCTACATTGCCGACGACGCGTTATTGCAAAGGATTTCAGATTATGTAAAAGGCGGCGGCCACGTGGTGATGACTTTCAAAAGCGGCTTCGCCAATGAGAATTCCGCTGTACGCTGGGTGCGCGCGCCGGGCCCGCTGCGCGAAGCTGCCGGCTTCAGCTATCAGGAATTCTCGAATCTCGAACATCCGCTGGCGCTCAAAGACGATCCGTTTCATGCCGGCAGCGACAACAAGGTCTCCTACTGGGCCGAGTTCCTGATGCCTGAGCACGCCCGGGCTCTTGCCTTTTACGATCATCCGTTCTTCGGCAAATGGCCGGCGATCACGGAAAACGATTTTGGTTCCGGCACGTTGCTTTACGAGGGAACCTATCTTTCTGACGCTCTCGAAAGCGCGGTTCTCAAGACCGCGCTTCAACAAGCCGGCCTGGGCACGTCCGATCAGCAGTTGCCCGCCAAGATCCATGTGCAGCATGGGGTGAATCGGCTGGGCGAGCGACTGCATTACTACTTCAACTACTCCGGCGCTGAAACGAAGTTCACCTACGCCTATGGCGCAGGGACCAACCTGCTCGATGGACAAGCTGTGGGGAAAAACGCAGTAGTCGCGCTCGGGCCCTGGGACCTGGCCATTGTTAAAGAGCAGTGAGCTTCGCCGGGGACGCGAGGTGGGCTACCGGGTCCTCGCTGGAGAATTTCGGTTCGAAGGGCAGAAATACGGAAAAGGCTGTGCCGCTGTGGCCTTGCCGCTGCGTACTCCAAACATGCACGTGGCCGTGATGACGTTCAAGCAACTGAACCACTACCCACATGCCCAGGCCGGTACCGGTGTCTGCTTTGGTCGTGAAGAACGGTTCGAAGATATGCCGCATGGTGGCGCGATCCATGCCCACTCCGGAGTCGCAGAAGGTGACGCGCATGCCTTCAGTCCGGCGATCGACCCAGCCACGTGACGGGCGCAGGCGCATGACGAGACGTCCGCCCCGAGCCATGGCGTCGATGGCGTTGGAGATCAAATTGGCGAAGATCTGCTGCGCCTCATTCGGCATGCAGGAAACTTCCGCTTCTCGCTCCGCGCGCAGGTCAACGGCGATGCCACTGGCCCTGAGCTTGCCGCGGAACATGCCCACGACCGAGTTCAGAATCTCCGACAGGCTGGTGAGTTTCGGCACGCCTGTCTGGCGATGAAACTTCAAGGTCTGCTGGGTGATCATCGACACGCGCGTCAACTGTTCGAGAGCCGCACGGGCGTGTTCCTGGGCGGCTTCTGCCGTATCCGTGAGGGTAATGAGGAACAGCAGGTTGGAAACCGCCTCCAGCGGATTGTTGATCTCATGGGCCACGGAAGCCGCCAGCCGTCCGGCAACGGCCAGCTTCTCGGCGCGCACCATGGCTTCTTCCGACTGTTTGCGGTGGGTAATATCCGTGACCACGCCCACTATGCGGGCAACACGGCCTTTGCTGTCCCGCTCGGACTTTCCCCGGGATTCGAGCCAATGAATCGACCGGTCCGGCCACACCACGCGGTACTGATGGTGGTAATCCGGGCCGCCGTCGCGGCTTCGTGCCACGGCCTGCCTGACGTTCTCGGCGTCTTCGGGATGAATGGCGTTGACCCAGATCTCGGTCGAAGGCTCGACGGACCCCGGCTCGAGGCCAATCAGGCGGAATTTCTGGTCGGACCAGAACAGATTGTTACGCGCCCGATCCCACACCCACAGCGCCATCCCGTTGGCCTCGACCGCAATCTGCAGCAGCGCATCGCGGTCGCGCATGGCCTCGCTGGTGCGTGCCCGTTCTTCGGCCAGTTCGCGCTCGACGGTGGCCAGCCTGAGCCGATGCTCCAATACGCGTGTGGCCATGCGGCCCCGCTGTCGAGCCAGCCAGCGGATGGTCCAGCCGAGCAGAATCGAGATGGTAAGGAATACTCCGAGTCGAAGCCCTTCGCGGGCGTTGCCGATTGGAAGCCGCGCCTGCTGCCCGGTGAAGAATAAGTCCGTCAGAAACGCTTCGATCGCCGCGCAACCAATGGCGCCGGGCATGCCCAGGAACCAGGCGCAGAGAACGACGGCAGGAAACGCCAGCAGCAATGGGAAGGGACGCAACGGCGCAATGCCGTAGGTAAGGCTGGCTGCCAGTCCGGCCGCGGCGCATCCCAGCGCGGCGCGAGCAGGCCACGGCAAACGCTCAATGGCGGAGGCGCCGAACGATTTTGTCAATTTCGCTTGATCCATGAAGGCACGCGTATTCATTACACCTCACGGGAGGTCCAATCGGGAGAAAATTGCCAGGCCTTCCCGGAGAATGGTCTCGCGAGAGCGAGAATTGCCTCAGGTCAGATGCATGGGCGGGGCTATGGTTTGCCCGGCCTTTCAATCAAACATCGTGAAGAGGCAGGAACCGATTTCCGGCATGCGCGGAGCCCGCTTTTTCAAGCCGTAGGCGTGCGTATGGCTTCCAGCGCTCCAGCCAGGTCCTTCGCCAGGGTCTGCTGCACCTGTTCAGAAAGCTTGCCTTCGTGGCTGGTCAGGTAGAACACATCGATGGCGGTTTCGCCTTCCGTATCGATGAGGGCAACCTTGATGTCGCACTGGTGAGCGCTGAGAGAAAGCGCAATCTGGCGAAGCAACCCGGGAACGTCCTGCGAAATGACCTGCAGCAACGTGGAGTGCGTGGAGGATTCGGAGTCAAATTGCAACCGCGTCGCAACCTCGACCTTGAGGTTGGACGGGTGATTGAGGTGACGGCGCGCCGCAAGCAGCTGCTGCACGGACGCCTTCTGCGCTACCACGTCGTGAAGATTGGCGAGAAAGCGATCTTTCTCGCTCGGGTTCAACTCGAGGGTGTGAAACGAGTCGGTGAAGTGGAAGCTGTCGACAATGATCCCGGCTTCGTTCGAGAAGGCTCCGGCCTTGACGATATTCATGCCCCAGGCGGCCAGCGCTCCGGCCACGTCGGCGAATAAGCGGGTACGATCGCGAGTAATCACGGTCAGGTCGAACAGCTGACGGTTCGGGCGCAGGTCCAGCTGGACCGGGTCCTTATCGAGACTAAGAGCCATCTGGAAGTGTTGGCGGATCTGCTCAGGCAAGCGCGTTTGCAGGTAGCGCTGCGGCAGGCCTTCCAGAAAATGCTTCAGCGCATCGTACTGCGTGGCCGGAACCATCGATCGAATGCGATTCAATAGCGTTGGATCAATCGCCGCGTGGTAGCGGACCTCATCGACCGAGCGATCCATGAAGTTGGCCGTCGACATGTAGAACTGCCAAAGGTTCTCGGCCTTCCACGGCGTCAGAGC
>DATDLS010000589.1:0-19682 GCA_036519195.1 Occallatibacter sp.
CTCGAAGTTGTGATTGTGATAGGCGTATTTGAGGCCCGCAGCTTTGGCCTTGGCGCCGATCGAGTTCATGTGGGCGGCGATGCGCTTGAACCCGTCGGAACCGAGCGAGGGAAACGGCGTCGGGGCTGCGCCGGGCGCGGCAGGCGGCATCTTTTGACCCGGGGGATCGCGCAGGATGGAACTGGTCGCGTAGGCCGCGCCCAAAGCATGCGCATCGTCGAAGAGGGGTTCGATGTCGGACGCCGTTAGTTGCAAATGCGCGCTGGGACAGGTGAGTCCGGCCGCGTCAATGAGGGCCCGGAACTCCCTGGCGCTGTATTTTCCAAAGCCTGCTGTCTCTACCTCGCGATAGCCGATCTCATGCAGCTGCTTCAGCGTCCCGGGAGCATCTTCAAGAAGCGGTTTCCCAACAACGTAGAGTTGAATTCCCACGGGAAGACTCATGGGATTGGCCCAGGCGAACTGCGGTAGAGCGGCTGCAGCAAAAGCGGCAGCCCCGGTGGACCCTGCCGCTTGTAGAAATCTTCTTCTTGAGATCGCCCTCATGAAACCTCCTGCGTTCCAAACCCTGTTTGCCTGCCTTCGGATGATTGTCGTGTCGGCACATTCGTTGAAACGCCAACGCATGCCTGCCGGGAGTGCTTCTCGGAAGTGCTTTCTGCATCTTACTTGACGCTTTTCCGTGCTTGAACGCAGCAGCACTTCCTTTGTTCTAAAATCTTCACGCTGCCGCCTCTCCGACACGGGTCCATACGCCGCCAGCCTCGTGGCTCCGCAACATGGCCTCGACAATACATGCTACGCGATGTCCTCCGGCGAAGTCGCAGACCGTGGCTGGTCTGGCGGCAGGACGACCGCCGGCACGGACCCAGGCATAGGCTTCGCCGATCACGTTGCGGAACGCATCGCTCCAACTTTCCTGGTGGCCGGCCGGGAGATGGGCGTATTGCCGCGCTTGACCGCCCAGGAGCGAGGGATCCTTGACCATGATGGAGCTGGGGCTGGCATGGGAGCCGATCCAGAGCTCATTCTGGCTCTCCTGATTCCAGCGCAGGGAGCGTGTGCGTCCATTGATTTCCAACTGAAGGTCGTTTTTGTGTCCTGGTAGAACCTGGCCGACTCGCAGGTTGCCGATGGCGCCGTTGGAAAAGCGCAGCAGGACAGAGCCCAGATCTTCCGCGGCCATCTCGACTGGACGGCTCAGCTCGTCGTCGCGCTTGCTGAAGGACTCGAACGAAGCGCCGTTCGAGTACCGGACCTTCACGACGGTGGCAAGATCGGCGAGTACGCTATCGATGCGCAAGCCGCTCACGTGCTCCACCAGATCGCACCAGTGAGATCCGATGTCGGCGAGCGCCGAACTCGTGGCACCTTTGGCAGGATCCATACGCCAAGAATAGACATGGGGGTCTGTCATCCAATCCTGCAGGTAGTGGCCGTGAAGAAAAACAAGCGAGCCGAGCTCGCCGTCCGCGACTATCTGCCGCATATGCTGGACGAGCGGGTTGCCGCGATAGTTGAAGGTTACGACATTGGCGACCCCAGCCTGGTTCGCGGCTTCGCGGAGAAGCGCGCAATCTGCGCTTGTAAGTGCCAGAGGCTTATCCGAGACGATATGCTTGCCGGCGCACAGCGCCGCCAGCCCGACTGGAAGGTGCATATGGTTCGGCGTGGTGTTATGGACGACCTGAATGCGCGGATCTGCGACCAGCTCGTGGTAGCTTGCATAGCAGTTCCCTACGTTCAATTCAGTGCATTTCCGCCGCGCGGAGGCGAGGCTCGATCCCGCGATGCCGACGACCTCAACGTCGCCAAGCCGGCGTACCGCATCGATGTGGTGTTTGGCGACGAATCCAGGCCCCACCAGGCCCATTCCTATTTTCTTCATACCTCTCCCCTCCGTGACCTGGTTGCGCCAAAACGAGGACTCGATCCCGTTTGGAGCGAGCGTACCCTGATCAGCTCTCGCGGAATCTTCCGTGCGCGGCCGTTTGCTCCGCGAAGTACCATCCGTGTGCAGTCACGATGAACTATTCTCACACTGATCACACATCATTTATCTCATAATTGAAAGATTATCGCCCAAATTCGCGGATAAAAGTCGACTTAAATGAATATTTATGAATTTATTTCCCTTGACACGATAGAAGGGCGGCCGCTAGTGTTCCTCTCATCCGAATTTGTCGGAGGTAGATCCTTGTGGAACGGGCGCATGGAGAGGGCGCGTCGCCCAAGACTTTGATGGATCGCGCCCTGTGGTTACGATGGAGATTCGGGCTGCTCATCCACCTGAACAACGCTCTACCCCCTGGGAGATGTAATGGAGATTGATATCGTCCGCCTGATGTTCACCCGCTTCTGTCCGGCCGCGCTGCTTGTCGTCCTCATGCAGTGCTGCGGACCGCAGCTTCTGGAGGCACAGGCAACCGCTTCGCCTGTTGTTCCGGACTGGGCGCAGCCAGGCTCGGCAACGCACAAGCAGGTGGCTCCGCCGGCGGATTTTCATCGTCCGAGCCGGAACTTCGATACGACGATCGGTGTCTTCGAAGGCCAGTCGGATATCGGCGGGGCCGTAGTACCGGGAAGTGCGAGTTATGACGTCGGCACAGGGCAGTATACCCTCAACTCTGCCGGATATAACATCTGGTATCAGCGCGACGAGTTCCGGTTTCTCTGGAAAAAGATGTCCAACGATGTCTCCTTGGCGGCGGATGCCAGCTTCCCCGACCCCAACGGCTACAACGACCGCAAGGTTGTGCTGGTCGTTCGCCAGAGTCTCGATGACGACTCTAAGGAAGCGATGCTCGGTGAGCATGGTACAGGCATGATTCATCTGGCGCAGCGCCCTGAGAGAGGGGCTCAGATGACGGATATGCAGTTCCGCTTCGGGGGCGATCTTGCCGGAGTCCACGCCAAGCGGATCGGCATCGAGAAGCATGGCGACGAGATCGCAATCTTCGTCAGTCTGAAGGGTGAGCCTATGCACCAGTTCGGGCCGCCGATTACCCTGCACTTTGACGGGCCATTTTATGTGGGCATCGGCTTTTGCTCCCACCTGCCTGCCACGCCGGACACCGCCGTATTTTCGAATGTCCTTCTCGAGAATCTGCCGGGTAAGCTGCGCTAGCCTGAAACGCCACTTGTCGCGGCTGCCAAACGACGGAATGCCACTTCATCCCTCGAAAAGGAGTTCAACGAAAATGAAGGCTCAATCGCCGCCCTCGCTATTCCGCTGCGCGCTCGCCCTTGCAGTGCTCTCGCTCGCTGTTCCCCGGCTCGGTGCGCAGACAACGCCGGCTGCTCCCGCGCATCCCGAGCAGCGTCTGCGCAGCCGTCTCTACATCTACAACCTGCACGACGGCTCCACACATCTCGTTTACACTGCGGACTCAATTTGGGAGGCGCCCAACTGGTCGCCCGATGGCAAGTACCTCATCTCGAACTCCGAAGGCGGCATCTACAAGCTGGCCCTAAAGGAAGACGGTACCGCCGCTGAGCCGCAGAAGCTCGCCATCCCAACCGACTTCCGATGTAATAACGACAAAGCCATCTCTCCCGATGGCAGCAAGTTGGCCTTCTCAGCCACCGTCCCCCCAAACAAGGGATCGCAGGTCTTCCTCGCCGACGCCGATGGCAGAAACGTCAAGCTGATGGCCTCCGATTCGCCCAGCTATTTTCACGGCTGGTCTCCCGACAACAAGACGCTCGCCTTTGTGGCCCAGCGGAACGGCAGCGGCCAGTATGACATCTACAGCATGCCCGCAGCCGGCGGCCCGGAGGAGCGGCTCACATTTAATCTCCACCAGGACGACGGCCCGGACTACTCCCCCGACGGCAAATGGATCTATGTGAACTCCGACCGTTCCGGCAAGGAAGCGGTCTGGCGTTTTCCCGCCGACGGCGCAGGACCCGAGGATGCGAAGGCAGAGATGGTCGTGAGCGACAGCTTAGAGGACTGGTTTCCCCACATCTCTCCCAATGGCAAGATGTTGGTGTATATCGGCTATCCGGCGGGCACGGCCACCCACAACCCGCGTGATGTGCGGATCGAACTAAGACTGGTCGCAATCAACCGCGATAAGGTGGCCAACAAGCAGAGGACGCTCGTGCAGGCGACCGGGGGGCAGGGAAGCTTGAACGTCAACTCCTGGGCACCGGACTCCATGCGATTCGCATACGTGACCTACGAAGCTCTCCCGTAATGCTAGCGATGCGCCGGAGGCGAGCAAGCTTCAGTCTTGAACCTCGGCCCGGATCTTCCTCGCGCAAGTCCCGACGAAGATCCGGGTGGCATCGGCGCGGTGCAGAATGCCACCCGTACAAGTCGCTATTTGGCGTCTGGCTTGCTCCACATCAATGAGCTCTCAGCCGACAGGTTGTAGGTTCGATTCCTACCGCGTCCACCATAGAATCAATAACTTAACTCGATTCGCGCTCTGCTTGCGCTCCGTTTATCTGGAATGCAAGTTCAGCAACCCTCAAGCCAGCCGTGCTCATCTCATCCGTGACCACATCCCCGTAAATGTTCATGGTCGTGCGGATGTCCGTGTGCCGCATCATCTTCTGTTGCACGGCAATCGGAGTCTTCACGGCGTCCAAACCTTCTTGTCTGGCCATGACAACGCGGATGCACGAATCTCTCTCTTCTGTTGCCGCAGAACCTCACGAAGGTATTGCGCACCGTCCCTCCCATCTTTTGTGAAGCCTTTGCTCAGATGGACGCGGCGGAGTATAAGCACCTGGTGCTGGGGCTGATCTTCCTCAAGTATGTCTCCGATGCCTTCGATGAGCGGCGGCGGGAGGTGGCCAAGCTGCTCGCTGACCCGGCTTCGGAACTGTTTTTCTCAGATGACGCAGCGGAGCAGGCTAAGGCGCTGGAGGACCGGGACTACTATTCTTCTGCCAACGTCTTCTGGGTTCCGCAGGTGGCGCGGTGGGAGACGCTGCGCAATCAGGCCAAGCAGCCGGAGATCGGCCGCCTGCTCGACGATGCGCTGGTGGCCATCGAGGACGTGAATCCGTCGCTTAAGAACATTCTGGACAAGAGGTTTGCCCGGACGCAGATTGAGCCGTCCCGGCTCGGCCAGTTGATCGACCTCATCTCCAGATCGGCTTCACCTCCGAGGACAAGGCAAAGGACGTGCTGGGCGAAGTCTACGAGTATTTTCTGGGCCAGTTTGCCACGGCTGAGGGCAAAAAGGGCGGACAGTTCTACACGCCGGGATCGGTGGTGCGGGTACTGGTGGCCATGCTTTCGCCGCACAAGGGGCGCATCTACGATCCCTGCTGCGCGCAACGTTTTTGGCTGTCCGAGTCCTTTGAGCTGGATACTCATGGGAGTGCAATATGCACGAAGAACATAAACCTAGCGCTATCGCCAAAGTCCAAGACGCACGTGCGGTCACTCATGCACGGGCTTGTGGAGTTTGCGATGTGGTCCGGCCTGTTGGACATCAGCCGCAATCCCGTCTCTCTCGTCCGCAATATCGGGGCGACACGGAAGGTGCGGAAAGCCCGGAGCCTCACAGCGGAGCAGTTCCACGCTCTGTTGCAAGAGTTGCAAGAACCATTCGGGACTATGGCGTTGCTCTCTGTGTGCTTGGGCCTTCGCTTCAGTGAGGCGCTTGCGCTTCGATGGAGTGACGTGGATTGGCTAGGCTCAAGGCTGAGCATCCGGCGTGGCATCGTGAATCAGATTGTGGGCGATGTGAAGACGCAAGGGTCTGCAAAGACATTCAACCTTGCGAGCGAATTGCTGGAGTGCCTGAAGTCCTGGAAACAGTCTTCCCAATTTTCGGGAGCTGAGGATTGGGTCTTTGCCAGCCCATTCAAACTCGGACGACTTCCTTATTCCTATACCGGCACACGGCAAGAGCTGGGGCGGGCATCAAAGGCCGCTGGATCTTCTGGTAGAAGAGCCGCTCGCTGGAGCGAATGTCCCGGATGCGGGCCAGCAGTTCGTCGAAATAATCCTGCCCCAGCGTCCGTCCGGCCTTGATGCGCTCGTCGTCGAGCGTGAACCCTTTGACCAGCAACTCGCTGAGCCGTGCCGTGGCCCATTGGCGGAATTGGGTGCCGCGCAGTGAGCGGACCCGGTAGCCAACGGCCAGAATCATTTCTAGGTTGTAGTGCTTGAGGCTGCGCTGGACCTGCCGCTCCCCCTCCGGTTGAACTAGTAAGTAATCCTTACCAGTTGCCTCCGGGGCCAGCTCATTCTCGGCGTAAATGCTTTGAATGTGCATGGTTATATTTTGTGGGGTGGTCTGAAACAGCTCTGCAATCTGGACGCGAGAAAGCCAGACGGTCTGCCCGTCCAGTCGTACTTGAAGGTTGAGTCCGGCATCCTGGTAGATGAGGATCTGCCCCGGCGCTGAATCGGTAGGGGAAGTGGATTTGCGGCTCTTGCTAGATGCCATAACCCAGCGCCCCCAATTTCTGACGGATCACGGCATCGAGTTCCGCGCCCCTGGCCATCTGCTCGGCCAGTTGCGCGGTGAGCCGTTCCATCTTCTCGGCAAAGACTTCGTCATCATCTTCGACGGCCTCCGCGCCAACATAGCGGCCGGGGGTGAGCACATAGCCGTGCTCCTGAATCTCTTCGAGCTTCACAGCCCGGCAGAATCCCGGCACATCGGCGTAGTCGCCCTCAGCCTCGCCGTCCTGCCGCCAGCGGTGGGCGGTGTCGGCAATCAGGGCGATGTCAGCCTCGGAGAAGATGCGATGTACCCGCGTCTCCATCTGCCCCAGCTTGCGAGCATCGATAAAGAGGAATTCTCTGCGGCGGTCGCGGCCATGGGCCGTCTTGTCGCGGGTGAGAAACCAGAGACAGGCGGGAATCTGAGTATTTAGGAAGAGCTGCGGCGGCAGCGCCACCATGCACTCCACCACGTCACCTTCGACCATGCGGCGGCGAATCTCGCCTTCATTGTTCTGGCTGGAACTCATTGAGCCGTTGGCCAGCACCACGCCGGCCTGGCCCGTGGGCTTGAGGTGCCAGAGAATGTGCTGAAGCCACGCATAGTTGGCATTGCCTGCTGGCGGCGCTCCGAAGGCCCAGCGCTTATCGCCTTCCGGCGTACTTTGGGAATTGACCGATCAAATCCCCACAACATCCCCACCGTACCAATTCCTCAATATTCCTCATCGTTTCTTTTCAACACTTTAGGCTGCCAGCCGTTCCGCGTAAGGCGTTGAAAACACGTTGATTATTGTTCTCTCAGCCGCCATGCCATTCAGACGTATAAGTCCAGCGAGAGTGCAGCAGTCAATTCCGATCAGCCTCCGTTGGAGGCTCGGTAAGCAGGATGCGCGTCAGCATGCCGAGCGGCGAGGGAGTGAACCCGAGCGACTTTAGCTTGATCCTCGCCCCCTCGACGACGCGAGTTTGCACACAGCCTCAGCCTACGCTTTAATGCGCTTTTCCTTCGCATCCCAGATTACCTGGGAGTTGTTGAAGTAACTCGCATTTGCCATGTGGCAGGAGATGGCCGCGTTATTGCCAAATACAGCATCTTCGACCGGAGTTTTCCGCGTCCGCACCGCCTGAAAGAAATTCGCCTGGTGGTCCGCCGTGTCTGCATATTGCGGCGGAACAGAAAAGCTCTCCGCTGTTGCATTGAGCGAAGCAGACAGCACTGGCGTCTGGGGATGCTCCTTGTTCCACTCTGCCAAGTACTCGTTGCGGAGTTTGGCAGGCCATCCGATCATGGCATAGGTTTGTGGCTGCTCTGTGACGTTCTGCGGCTGGAATGTGAGCGTCGTGGTGGCGAGAGTCAGCGTCCCTTTTGTCCCGTAGAAAATTGTGCTCTCGCCCGCATCGTTGTTCTGATTGCAGCGGATCGAGACGCGGAAATCGGGATAGTCATAGAGCGTCTCCATCAGGTCAGGGAACTCGCGTCCATCTTTCCAGCGGAAGATACCCCCTGTGGTCTGCGCGCGCAATGGGGGCATGTTGACGCCCGTGATGTACTGGATTCCGGAGATGAGATGAACGAAAAGATCTCCTCCCAGGCCTTCGCCATAGTCGGTGAAGCAGCGCCAGCGGAAGAAGCGGGCGGTGTCGAACGGCCGTTTCGGCGCTCCCGCCAGAAAGGTGTTCCAGTCGATAGTCGCTTCTGAGGCATCAGGCGGAATGGGATACTCCCAGGCGCCTCCGGGAGAGTTACGATCCGTGTAGCCCTCAATCGCATATACCTTGCCAAGCCTTCCCGAATCATAGATCTCCTTGCCTTTCGCAAAGAGAATAGAACTCACCCGTTGCGCGCCAGCCTGCACGATGCGCCTGTTCCTTTGCGTTGCGTCAATGATTGAGAAGCCTTCCTCAACCTTGTGAGTCAAGGGCTTTTCGCAATATACGTCCTTTCCGGCAGCACACGCGTCCTCGACGATCCGGCTGTGCTGGTGGTCCGGGGTGGCAACCAGGATCGCATCCACATCCTTGCGGTCCAGGATCGAGCGATAGTCGCGCGTGACCGGCACATCTTTCTTCAGGTACTCTCGCGCCGCCTGCTGTCGACCCTCATAAAGATCGCTGACTGCGACGCATTCCACTCCGGGAATCGTCAATGAATACATCAGGTGCTGGCATCCCCGCAGACCGCTTCCGATGAGCGCGAAACGTACGCGATCGCTCGCGGCTAACGCGGCGGCCTGGGCCAGGGCAGGCCTGCGAAGAATAGTTGCGTGCACGGCCAAAGCCGCCGCCGAGCCGGTGTAAAAGAACCTGCGTCGTGTCAAAACCATTTTCTCGCCTTTTCTCACGGTGAGAGCTGCAACCTTGAAGAGCCGCAGCTCGAGCCTGCTTCGGTCGGCCTCGCGCCCCAGAGATGGACAGAGACCGCTGTTACGTCCGACCATTGATATTCCCCCGCGCCAAACCTGTGCCTTTTCAGGAGGTGGTCCAGCGCGGTCTATGGTTGTGGCTCATCGGGATAGAGTCATTTGTTCGGAAACTCGCCAAGAGGACCGGGCCGGGAGCCTGGTCATCCGGGAGAGTTTGGGGATGGGTTTGAGGTTAACTTTCTCTCCTGCCTGATCCATGAGGATAGCGTATCCGGTGGAGAAGCGGCCCTTCACTAAGCAGGGTTTTCCGCGGCAGCGAACGCCCGAATGCCCTTGGAAGATCCCGATGGGCGTGTCCCTGGTTCGGTGGGCCCGATTAAAATCCGCAGGCGGAGGAACCTGAACATGCGTCGGCGAACCCGGCAACACCCGGCCCGGAACGTCGGGCGTAGAGCCTCCGAACCCAGACGATTCCTGAGCAGGCATTGCAGGGGTCGAACCGATCATCTCCAGGCCCGGCAGCCACGGCGTGGAGCGACGAAGAAGCGATTTGCGCGCGAAATCGTCGAGCACAGCGATCTCCGTCTAAGTCAAACTCACGGCCTGTTAGAAGTTGTATTTCAGAGCGAACTGAATGACACGAGCAGCCGCGGATCCGCTGATCCGGCCATAGAGGGGGCTGGTCAACAGCGCGGTCGGGTTCGTCAGGTTGACGTTGTTGAACAGGTTGAAGAACTCCGCCCGGAACTGGAAGTACGTCTCTCTCGGCGCTAGTAGATTCTTGAACGCGGAAAAATCCGTGTTGACGACGCCGGGGCCAACCAGCGTGTTTCTTCCCGTGTTGCCGTACGGTACGTCTGCGGGTACCTGCGCGAAGGCTGATGTATTGAAGAACTCACTGATCTTCGCCGATCTGCTGCGGCCGCCTGTAAGCAATGGATTGCCCACGGTATTTGGCCGGTCGGTCGCAACGCCATCCAGGTTGGAGTCCACACCCGAGGTCACGGTGAACGGCGTCCCCATGCTTATCGTTGTGATCGCATTCAGCTGCCAATCACCAAGGAACTCTTTCCCCAGCAGGCCAAAACGATTGACCTTCGGAGTCTGGTAGATGTAGGAGGCGACAAAATGCTGCGGCACATCGAAATCAGATAACCCGCGGTCGGCCCCTATGTCGTTCTGATTTGAGAGCGTCTCGGTGATATTCGAGGGATCTTCCGAGTTGATGTCGATTGACTTCGACCACACGTAACTGGCGAGTAGCGAAAAGCCATGAGCGAAGTGACGGGTGAGCGTGGCCTGCAATGCATCGTAGGAGGCGTTGTTGGCCGGATCGTTCTCAATGATCGCTCCAAACACGTACGTGTTTGGAGTCGGTTCATAGGGACGCCGCGCGTTGACTGCCGCTGTCGAGGTGCCCGCTCCCGGGGTATAGACCGGCTCATTCTGATCGCGTGAGAGGTAGAACTCCCGAGAGACACTGCCGACATAGGCAACGCGTAGAGCCCAGGCCGAGCTCAACTGCTGCTCGACCGTCAGGTTGTATTCCTGCACATAGGGCGTCCCGGCGCTCAGGGGTATGCTGCTGAGCGTCGCCCCGGAAAAGAACTGAGGATGCTGGAGGTTCACGGTGTAAGGAAACGGGTCAGCGCTCGGCGTATAGGGAGTCACCAGGTTTGGAGTGTCGGTGATGGTGTTGTCCAAGATGAATGGCTGCTGCTCCGGATTCGTCGTCAGACTCACCGCACGCGCCGCGTAGAAGATACCGTAGGCACCACGCACAGCGGTCTTACCGTCACCAAACACGTCGTAGGCAAAGCCGACACGTGGCGAGAAGTCCTTGTATTGCGTCTTGACGATGCCGTCCGGAACCCCATTGCCGCCGGAGGCCAGCAGCCCGAGCGGCGCGTTCGGAAAACGCGTCGACTGTTCGAACGGCACGAAGGTGCTGAAGTCGTTCTGGCCGGAAAAGGGAGCGTAGACCTCCCAGCGCAGCCCAAGGTTCAGCGTCAGTTTATGCGTCAGGCGCCAATCGTCTTGCGCGAACAGCGCCGGGGCAGGGGAGTGAAGACTGTGGCTCGCACCGTTGTTCTGGCGCAAAGTCGCTGCTTTGCCCAGCAGGAAGTCTGCGAGGGCGTTGCCCGTAGAGAATCCTGTGAAGGTGGCTTCGCCCGTCCCCAAGTACTCCCCTTGCTCCGCATAGCGGTTCCAGAAAAAGGAGCCTCCCAGCCGCACGGAGTGGTTTCCCAGGTTCCAGTTGAAGGTATCCTCCGCTCCGAACGACTGCTGGCGCAGGTCATCCGGGCCACCCGAACCCATGCCCATCGTGAAGTAGCCGTTGATCGCGATCTGTGGCTGCGTTAACGGAAACGCTCCAATCCCAATCTGACTTCCATAACTCGCCCACCCGACATTATCGTTGTAGAGGTTCGTAAAATTGTAGTGGCTTAGCGTATAGAACGGACGAAACGTATTCAGTTTGTTCGGAGAGATCGTCCAGACGTCGCTGATGGCGACGTTTGTCTGGTTGTCCGTGCTTTGTCCTCCACTATAGGTCAGGATCTGGTTTCCACCCTGGTTCGCGTTTTCGGCGTTGCTGAGCGACTGGAAAAACGTGCCGGACAACTGGTGCGACTTCGTCAAGGCATAGTCGATACGTAGGAGGTACTCGTTGGCAGTCGTGTTGCCTGCTGCAGACTGTTGTGGGGCCAGGCCCGTTGTCGAGTTCGCCAGAGGCACCTGTTTCAACAGTGCCTGCGCGACCGGGTCAAGCTGATCCGGGCAGATCACGCCATGGACGCCATTGCAACTTACATTCGGTTGATTCGCCGGGCTCAATGCCGTGAAATTGCCAGCGGCCTCAGCCGCCGTCGGCGTCGAGATGCTGCTGGGAGCGATGATCGTCGGTGTGTCGATGCGCAGGCCTTCGTAGGATCCGAAGAAGAATGCCTTGTCGTGGAGAATCGGTCCGCCGAACGTGCCACCAAACTGGTTCTGCTTCAGCGGCGTAATCGTCGTCTGGAAATAGTTCTTCAAGTTCAGATCGTTGTTCCGCAAATAGTCGTACAAGGAGCCGTGAAATGCATTGCTGCCCGATCGCGTGACCAAATTCACCACACCGCCGGGAAAGCGCCCAAATTCGGCGTCGTAGTTGTTCGTCAGGAGACGAAACTCCAGGAGAGCATCGGGATTCGGTAGAAGGTTTCCCCCGGTAATGAAGAGCGAGCTGTCGAAGGCGCCGTCCAGGTAAAAGGAATCCTGGTTTGTGCGACTGCCGTTTACGCTGAACGTCGTGCCATACTGGTCGCCGCCTGCAGGTTGAGCTCCGTAGTCTGCGACTCCTGGTACCAGTTGAACAAGACTTGAGACGTCACGCCCGTTGAGGGGCAGATCTTCAACTCGTTTCTGGTCGACTGTCTCTCCGATTTGCGACTCTCGTGTTTCGATCAGAGCTCCCCCCGCGGAGACCGTGACCGTCTCGGCCGTATTGCCAATGGACATCTGGAAGCTAGCCTCGGCGCTTTGGTTTACATCGAGGTGCACGCCGCTCTTGGTCTGTTTCGCGAAGGATACCGCTGTCGCCGAGATCGCGTAGTCGCCCGGCGGCAAGGACGGAAAGACGTAATTGCCGGAGGCATTCGTCTGGACAATGCGAACGATTCCAGTCTTTAAGTCGGTCGCGGTCACCGTCGATGACGCAAGCACGCCTCCACTCTGATCCGTAACCGTGCCGAAGATCGACCCGGTCGTCGACTGTCCGTGCGCTATGCCGACCAGCAGGACGGCTACCGCCACAACCCCGAGAAGACGGGAGCGCCAGGCTGACCTGGTCGCCTCCTCTAAACTCACTCTGCATACTCGATCGCGGCCTGAGCCCTTACCTGTTGACAGATCCTTTTTACGTCTTTGCTTGGACTCCATGCCTGCCTCCCGAAGAATCATGAGGCGAACAATAGAGGTCGCAGGGAGGGGCTGTCAACCCTAACTTCATTCACAAAAGAACTGCATTCCTTCAATTATTGCAAAATCTAGTCTATATATCTTACTTTTGAGATATTTTTGCAAATTGTAGACTTGCGGCTAAGCATATTTGAAGTTTTCAGGTCAGCTGGCTTGATCGATCTTCTTCGCAGGGCGGCCGAAAATGGGAGTGCCCCATCCAGTGCCATGTTCGATTTTCAGAGGGCAACAATACCGATAAAGCATCCGGAACATGCATGATCTTCAAATAAGGAAACCTTAGGACCGTCCCCGCCTGAGCTGGCCAGAGAGATTCCCGCGGCTATGAGTTCGGAGACATTCGGTTCGAGATCGTTGCTTTTGAGTTCCTCGGGTCAGGCAACAAGGTCAATGCGAAGCACAGCATAACTTCGCGATCAATTTGCCTTTCAGCAACTGATAACGGACCCATAACGCACCGAACACCTGGCATCATCATCTAGAATCGGACGTATGTACTTTGTTGTGAACTGTATACAATTACGACCGCTTCGGCCGGATTATTGAGAAAAGCTCAAAAGATGCGCCCGGCCCAAGAATAGCCATCTTGGTCGACGGGCCAAGCTTCCCGCCCATGGAGAGCGAATCAACCGGCGCAGCGATTCCAACTATTCATAGCGAAGCGCCACGACCGGCTCAACCTTCATTGCGGCGCGGGCAGGAACCAGCGTGGCGGCCAGAGCTACCAGGGCGAGCAACAGCACGACGGCCGCATACGTGACGGGATCGTGCGGTCCCACATTGTAGAGCAGGCTCTTGAGCAGTTGCGCCGTGGCCAGAGCAACGCCAACTCCGATTGTGCCACCCACCGCGATCAGCCGCACGCCTTCGGCGACGATCAGGCGCAGAATGTTCATCTGGGTTGCGCCGAGCGCCATGCGGACGCCGATCTCCTGCGTTCGCTGCGTGGCCAGGAACGAGATCACGCCGTAGAGCCCGATCACCGCCATCAGCAGCCCGCAGAACGCGAAGAACCCCAGCAACGCCGTCTCAAACCGCGGGCGGTCGGCAAGCTTGCTCACCGTCTGGTCGAGCGTTTCGATCTTCACCGGAACGGTCGGGTCGATTCCGGCAATCTGCGATCGCACCCAGGGCGCGACGGCCTTGGGAGACAAGACTGAACTGATCACCATGACTGGTTTCTTTCCATCCCAGTCGCTGTCGGAATTGCCCCTGAGAAAGTAAATCTCCGGCGCATCGGGCTCAGCCAGTCCGCCATTTTTCACGTTCTCCGCGACGCCCACCACCGTGTGCCCGTTGACTCGTCTCCCGATCGGGTCTTCGCTGGAAAATATGCTCGCTGCCAGCAGCCGGCTGAGAATCACTACGCCCTGGGCGGAATGCGTATCCGCCTCGGTGAATCCGCGGCCGCGGACGATGGGGATATTCAACGCCGGAAAGTAATCGGGCGTGACTTTTCGACTGGTGAGGGGATCGCTCGTCCCTTCACCTTGATAGGGCTTTCCGTCGATTGTCATGTCTGTCCAGCGCATGTGGTTCTGCCAGCCCGCTGGAGGAACTGAATCGCTGAATGCGACCGCGCGAATGCCGGGCAAACGCCGTATCGCCGCTTCTGCGTCCAGGTAAAACTGCATCTGCTTGCGGGTTGTGTCGTAACGGAAGCCGGGCAGCGCAATCTGCGCCGTGATCACGCCGCCGGTTTGCATGCCCAGGCTTTGCTCCTCAACGTTTCTGAAGCTCTTCAACAGTAATGCGGCACCGGAGAGCAGAACCATGCTGATGGCAATCTGGCCGACCACCAGGCTCCTGCGCAGCACGGTGCGGGTGCGGAACTTCGCGGCGCGCGCTGCCAGTGCCACCAGGCGCGGCGTTTGCATGGCTGGCAATAGGCCGAAGAGCACGCCACAGACCAGCGACAGCAAAACAGTGAACAGCGCGATCCGGAGATCGAGACCGGCACGGTTGAGAAATGGAATGCCCGTGGGTGCAAGGCGAACAAAAACTTGCAGCAGCCCTTCGGCCAGCGCGATTCCTGCCGCGGCCCCGGCAAGCGCAAGCAGAACCGCCTCAGTCAGCGTCTGCCGGATCAATCGTCCACGGCTTGCGCCCAGAGCGGAACGCACCGCCAATTCACGCTCGCGGCCCTCGCCACGCACCATCATCAGGCTGGCCACATTTGCGCAGGCAATCAGCAACACCGCGAGCACGGAGCCGAGCAGTATCCAGGCCATCGTCTGCACATCCTGCGTCTCCCGGTCGCGCAGCGAACGAAGGCTCAAATGAAAATCCTTGCGAATCGCCGCCGGAACAAATGTGTCATTCGTATGCTCGAAAAGCGGCTCCATCTCTGCCCTCGCCTGCTCGATGCTCACTCCGGGTTTGAGACGCGCGAAGGTCCGCATCGGATCGCCGTAGCCTCCGTTGGCGGTCTTCTGGTTTGCCTGGTTGAGCACCATCGGGAAAATCACGTCGGAAGGTTCTAGCGTAGGAAACTGGAAGTCCCTGGGCAACACGCCAACCACGCGCGCCGGGCTGCCATCGAGATTGATCTGGCGGTTCACAATGTTTGGTTCGCGGTTGTAGTGGTCCAGCCACAACCCGTAGGAGATGATGACCACGCGAGGCCCGTTGGGCCGAGCTTCCTCCGGTAGAAAGTTGCGCCCAAGCACCGGAGAGATTCCCAGCAATGGCAAATAACCGGCGTCGAATGCGAGGCAATCAAGTTGCGCCGGATTGTTCTCCACCAGGTCGCAGGCATGCGGTCCCGTGCTCTGGATTGCCATGGCTTCAAATGGCTCCTGATGGTCGCGCCACTCAAAGAAGAAGCCGCCCATCATAAACTCCTGCTTCTCCAAAGAATGCACCATCCCCACCGTGACCAGCCGGTCGTCATGGGCGTACGGCAGGCTGCGGAATAGTATCCGGTCCACCACGCTAAACACCGCGGTCGTCGCGCCGATCCCCAACGCCAGAGTCACAATTACCGCAATCGTAAAGACGGGATTGCGGCGGAATCCGCGCAGAGCGTAGTGCACATCCTGCGCAACCGTTCCAATCCACCACCCGGGTCGCTGCTCGTGGCACTGTTCGCGCGTCCGCTCCACGCCGCCAAACTCAATCATCGCCTGCCGACGCGCTTCCTCGGAAGTCATTCCTGCAGCGATGTTCGCCTTTGTCGACTGCTCCACATGAAATAGAAGTTCTTGTTCAGACTCTTTCGGATTTACGCGAAGAATCAGAAAACGCAGACGTGTCAGCAACTCGGTCATCATATTGCCATCTCCGGCGCTCGCCTAAGTAGACTTACGCCTGCCCTTGTCGAATGTCAAGGAGAGCGCTCGGAACGATCTAAGACACAACCATCCTTACAGTAATCCTCACTCTACCAATCGGCTCTTTTCGAACTCTCCGGTTCGCAATTCGAGGCAAAGAAATGGCAAGCCGGCGGTCCTTTACGGACCCTTCTGCCTGGTTTACTGCCCACTCGTCAGTCGATATATAAGCACCGCACCCCGTCGGTGGGGATGATCCTTCGCATCACCGGATGACGACTGCTTTGCGGCTGACGAGATCAATGTTAGCCTTACTCCAGCTCGAAAAACGCTATGGACTGGACGACGAGACCATGCGCTTGCAGCCGGCGACCAAGGTATTTTGTAAGACCTCCGAGGCGTGCGCTGCCCAGTGGATCTCCGAGACCATTGGCGAGATCGAGCTCGAGCGGCTGAAGGAATCGCGCAGCATGGGATTGCTAGGCAGCAAGAAGTGCTACGCGATAAAGATTGCCGTCAAGCCGCTCATCATGGCTTCTGAAGTCTCCGGACTGGAGCGGCTGCATGGGTTCATTAAGCAGGAGCGCGGTTGTTGGCGATGACGCCAAACAACGCCGCGCCGCGATCCGTGCGATGGAGCAAGCCGAAACCCTTGTCGTAAGCCAGCATGCGTTATGTGAGCTGGTTTGGGTCCTCGAGCGCCGCTACGGAGTGTCGCGGGCCGATATCGCCGCTACGATCCGCCAATTGCGCGACACAAAAAATGTTGCGCTGAACCGGCCCGCAGTGGATGCTGGTTTGGCCATCCTCGATGCGGGTGGCGATTTTGCTGATGGCGTGATTGCGTATGAGGGCGCATGGCAGGGTGGGGAAGCCTTCGTGTCCTTCGATAAAAAAGCAGTTGCATTGCGGTCGAGACAAGGCCACAAGACACGTTTTTTGTCCAGATCCGCACGTGCAGCCGAACCCAAAAAGGTCTACGTTTGGGTGGATTCAAAAGGATCGAGAGATGGCAAGCCGCACAGCATACGTTTTTGTTTTCGAGGGTTTTGCAGACTGGGAACCGGCCTCCGCATTGGCCGAGTTACGGCGAACATTTGGATTTTTAGTTAAGACGTTTGCTCTTACGGCTCATCCCATTATGAGCATGGGTGGGCTCAAGATAACACCCGATGGGCCGTTGAGGGAGATTCAGTCAGAGTTACCGGACATCCTCATTCTTCCAGGTGGTGATGTATGGATGGGAGGAGAAGTCGAAGGGATTACAGAACTCATCGAAGCCGTCCATCAGGCAGTGCGCCCGATCGCAGCAATTTGCGCTGCAACTCTGTCCCTCGCATACGCGGGGTTGCTCGACGATCACCGACATACGAGCAACGGAGATGGATTCATCGCCAAATATGTACCCACATACAAGGGGCATGATCTTTACTCGAAAGCTCCTGCGGTGAGAGACAGGAATGTCATCACAGCAAATGGCCTTGCCCCTTTTTCCTTTGCAGCAGAAATATTTCGTGCCGTAGCGCCTGACCGAGCGGATGATATTGCAACCTACGAAGCACTCTACTCGCGTGGGCTTCTAGACGATTGAATCTCGCCAGGCATTTCTGAGAGCATCCATCGCAGCGGAAGCGAGCACATAGCCATATAGCTATCGTTACTCACAGTCAATCAGGAGGATATAAAATTCCGGCACAGGCAGGAGTGCGACACACTGCCATTGCGGGGCACTCCCCACGCTCTTTATCTCAAAACCACTTTCGGCCAGCCAGGCGCGGACGTATCACGAGCCAGAGTTTGCTTCTGAGGAGCAGAGCTACTGGAGCCGAGACCAGCGGGGACATAGCGAATGGCAAGGGAAACTTGCCCATCAATGGGACTTGGCTCAATTCCAACAAGGGTACGTAATGTCCCAAAGGAATGTCCTTAATTGCCTGTGGACCATGGCTTTCGGTTAATTCTCGAGATCCGACGGCAACCACCCGGTTAATCGGTCAGTTTTGGGGGCCGGAGGCACCACGCCGGATGAGCTACTTCGATGCCGTCACGGGCAAGCGGTTGGTGTTTCTGACCAACAACTTCACGCTCCCCGCATTGACCATCGCAATATCGCCGTCAAGATTCGATAGTCAAGCCATGATTGTAATGTTCGTCACATCCGTTGGGTCAATCCCACAGAAGAGCCATAACCACGTTGTGAATTGCGATCACAATCAAGAAACACCATACCGTCATTAAACCAACCGATAGATAGGCTCAGTGAAGTATTGGAATTACATGCTCCGCGATCAAAGATCTGGGAGTTTTCAATGAAACGTCGCCTGATTCGATTTCTAAACACGGAACGCGGAAGACTCGCGACGCTCGCGGTCTGCGTTGCTCTCCCAGTGTGTGGGGGAATGTTTCTTTGCCAGTTCCTTCTTGGAAAGATGTTGCGCGATGACGCACAGGCTACATCCAGCGCGTGGGTTTCCATGTTGGTCGCAAGAAACCCTGATGTTTTGACCTTGCTCTCCGGTGCAACTCCCTCAGTTCAGACCAAGCACTTCCTTGACGAGACAAGCCATGTAGGCAGCATCTATCGATTTCGGATCTGGGACGCAGACGGACATCTTGCCTTCAAGTCCGAGCGGATGACATCGTCTGGAGCGCCGATCAACGCAAAACCAGTGACCGAAGCTTTAGTTTCTGGATCGATCATCAATGAAGTACACGCAGGAAGGCCGCCGCAGAACGTACCCTTTTTCGTTCAATCGTTTATACCCGTCAAGCAGAATGGGGGCATCGTCGGCGTTTTCGAAGTCTATCTTGATCAGAGTGACGACGAGGTTCTCTATAAGAGATCGCTCTTACTTACCGAGATCACCATTGGCGCATTGGTTCTGCTTGCGGCTGGTATTCCCGGATATCGCGTATATTGCCAGATGCTCAGGCTCCGGGATGCCAGGGCAGAAGCCTTGTATCTCAGTGAACATGACAGTCTGACCGGTATCCCTAATCGACACCGGCTGAAAGAGTTGGCTAAGAGCGCGTTGGCTTTGAGTCACCGCAGCAAGAGGCAAGTCGCGGCCCTGATCATCGACATGGATCGATTCAAAGATATTAACGACAGTTTCGGCCATGGAACCGGCGATGAATTGTTGAAGGCAGTTGCAAATCGCATTCGGTGGTCCATTCAACAAGAGGACTCAGTGGCGCGGTTCGGCGGCGATGAGTTCGTCGTTCTCCAAGTCGGACTGTATCAGCCCAACGGAGCAAAGTCCCTCGCGGACCGCCTGATTAAGGACTTCTCGGAGCCGTTCAAAATTGGCGGCGCCAAATTGAACTGCGGAGCCAGCATTGGCATAGCAATTTCACCTCTGGATGCCGAAGACTTCGACACACTCATCGCCTGCGCCGACTCTGCTCTCCGCAAAGCGAAAGCGGACGGCCGTAATTCTGTGAGATTCTTCGAGCCCGAAATGGACGCAAAGATCCGCGAACGGCACCAGATCGAAACGGACATCCGGCGAGCATTGGCGACAAACTCATTTCAACTGGCATATCAGCAGCTTCACAGTTTTCGCGATGGCAGGCTTCTAGGTTTCGAGGCCCTATTGCGCTGGCCTGAAGGCTGGGGTGCGAAGTCCCCCGCCGATTTCATTCCTGTCGCGGAAGAGTCTGGCCTCA
>DATDLS010000590.1:0-27893 GCA_036519195.1 Occallatibacter sp.
TTCCCACTCCCTTGATCTGCTTCAGCCGCTCCGCTTCTGGATACCTATTCCGCGTCATGGACTCAAGCAGGTGGTCGTACTCGCAGATCCGTTCGCTGACCGACTCTATCTCTCTCATCATCGGTTCCAGTGCACTCTTCAGCTCTGGGCTCAGATCCTGGGCCGCCTTCGGCTTCATCCCGCGTGCGTTGCATCCGCGGAGCCGCTCGCCGTAGGACTTCGTCAGGCCGCGCGCCGCGTTGACCAACATCGTCCGTGTACGCACCAGAGCGGCTCGCGCCCGGATCACCGTCAGGTCCGCTTGGGCCTCGGCGCTTCGATGCTTCACTGGACACAACAACTGTGGATCGATCCGTGCCAGTCGTGCAAGCGTTCTAGCGTCGATCCGATCATCCTTGCGCCTGCTCTCCCCGATCAGTCGCACGCTGCGCGCGTGCGCCACGATCGCCTCATGACCGAGTTCGCTAAGCAACCGGCTTACCCACGGTGAATGCGTTCCGGTCTCCAGTGCGATACGGCTCCGAGGCATCGCTCCGAAGATCTCTTTTATCGCCTTGGGTGTAGTGCTCAACCTCTGCTCCATCAGGACGTCACCTGCTTCATCGAGCACGCAGTAAAAGCTCGACCTATCGCCCAGATCCAAACCGACGGTCAGGTGTCGGTCCTGCTTGTTGAGTGTCTCCTGCATCATCGTGGTGGTAAGCTTCTTCATCGCCGGTCTCCTTGTCTCCCGCGCATCAAGCGCGTCGATAACTTGGGAGCTTAACGCATCCCGCTGGAGACCGGCCTTCTCATCCCATCTGTTAGCGTACAGCGACACTCTGCTTTCGGCTTGAAGCTTAGACCCGCGCAACATTGTCATCCTCCACAACCCCTTCCTCTCCATGCTCGCGGTTATACACGCACCCGTGATCATGATGAGTCGGAGCCGCCAAGATAAGAAGGATCGCCTCTGCTCCGAGCTCAACTTCGACGCCAATGTCCGCGCCGAAAGCGAGATTCAGTCGCTTTCCCGCAAGCTAAAAGATCTCAAAAATCGAAGGGGTTAGGCACTTTTCTGGGCTAACCCAAACCCTGACTCCATGCGGCGCCGGGTTTCCTGACCCCATCTCACGGTCCAATTCTCCGTGGCGCGAAGTTAGAGGTCGGCAGCAAGAGCAGCTCAGACAACTTGTTCGCCGACCAAGTCAACAGCGGACCGGATCAGAGTTCCTGGGTATCCGTAATAATCAACACCTCTGGACGCGTCTTTTGCCAAAGGTGGGCCAGAACCTAAATTATAAGCAAGGCAACAGGCGCGGCTCGTTGGTCTTGGCCAGGTGCCGAACGGGGCGTGGGTACTCTCCCTTGCGGTCAGGGAGTAGCTAATAAGTGCGAACGAAGAATGACCCGGTACAGCTGCCTTGGCCACGTTCTACTGAAGTGTTGATGGCGTAGAGATATTCCGTGTAGGCGGTGCCGGCGGTCACGGGCAGCGTCGTCTCAGAACTCCAGGTGTAGTAGTAGGGATCTCCGGCGACGACGTTCGCCGGCTGCGAGACCCAGCCGGTATCGCTGTTGTAGACGCCCTGAAGCAGACGGGCATTCGCGGTCGAACTGGCCGCAACGATCAGCAGTTGGAGACCACCGTTGTCGTCGTTCGAGGCGAGTCTGCAGATACCTCTCCCAGAGAGAAGTGCAGTCCCAGTCACCGAAGGGGTAAAGGTAAGAGCCGCCATGGACTGAGGATCGAGCAGGTAGGAGGCGCCAAGCCCCAGAGCATAGCTGAAGGTCGTGCGTTGGTTGATTTCGGCTGCGGAGATACCGGCAGGTCCCTGACGTCCAGCCTGGCCGGGAACTCCCTGTGGACCGGAAGGGCCTTGAGGACCCTGCGGGCCGACGGGACCTTGCGTACCGGTACCGGTCAGGGTGACTTGGAGGATAGCCGGATGGCTGGTGCTGGAGCTCTCCTTGGAGTCGAAGAGTACCGAAGTTGAAGGTGAGCCGGCGTCGGCGGTGAGCAGGATGCCGGCGTTGGCAACGGTGCCGTCAAGCCACGCTTTGACGAGAGCCGTCGCGTCGATGGTGATGTAGTTAGATGCAATCGTCACGGGAAGTTGCGAGGCGATGACCAGTCCGGAGGCAGGAGCGTTATTGCCCGTTACGGTCGACTCGGTCCAGTGGCCGTTGGCGGCGTAGACGTCAATGGCTCCGGGAGAGCCGAGTTTGTTCACGAACAGCGTAATGCTCGCCTTCGCCACTGAAGCACTCGTGACTCCTGCAGGAAGCCCCGACAGATCGAACGCGATCAGCCCCTGGTAAGCGTCCGCCCCACCCACGTTCACCGTAGGAGAGGTGCTGTAGTTCGTCGCCGACCCCGGTGAAACAAACGTATCGCCGGAAACAGGCAGTGTCTGGGCTGCTGCAGCGAACGACATCCCGATCAAACAAACGAAAGCAAGATACTTCATGACATCCTCCGGCGCTTAGTAGATCGTTACAGACATGGTTCCAGCGCACTGGTCCTGCGACCCGTTGTTATAGTCTCCGTTCTTGGCCCCGTATATAAGCTCAGTTCCGTCTAGTTTTGGCTGGGGAAGGTTCCGTTGACGCAAATTGAATATTGCAGGCCTTTTGGTGCGAAAGCTCTGAGATCCGGCAATGCAAAGTTCGTAGTTCCATTCCCACCGAAGTTTATTCCTATGAGCGAGAAAATGGCCGTATAGCCGGTGATCGGAAGCAATCGCCCATCCGCAGGCATGGCATTGAATCCGCCGTATCCGTTCACCGAAAGCACTACATCTCCTATCTGACACTGAACGCCATATTTAAATATGTCGCTCCCCAGGTAAGCGACTCCCTGGGTGGTACTTAGCTGTCCGGAGAGCGCGGTCAGATTCGCCGGAATAGTTGCCGAGCCTGCAGGCCCTTGTGGTCCCGCAGGGCCTTGAGGACCGATGGGTCCTTGAGGTCCGGTACTTCCGATAGCTCCACTCGGTCCTGTCGGCCCAGCTGGTCCCTGCGCGCCCGATCCCGCTAGCACCACCTGCAGTACCGCCGGGTGACTGGTGCTGGAACTCTCCTTGGAGTCAAACAGGACCGACGTGCCCGGAGACCCTGGATCCGCCTCAATCAAAATCCCTGAGTTTGCCGTCGTCCCATTGATCCACTCCTTCACCAGCGCCGTCGCATCCACCGTCACATAGACCGAGGCCTCGCTCACGGGCAGCTGCGAGGCGACTACCATCCCCGGCGCCGGAGCGTTCGTCCCGTTCACGTTCGTCTCCGTCCAGGGGCCGTTCGCCGCGTACACATCGATATTTCCTGCCGTCCCCAGCTTATTGACGAACAGCGTAATGCTGGCTTTTGACACCGAAGCACCAGTGACTCCAGCCGGCAGCGCCGAAAGATCAAATGCGATCAGCCCCTGATAAGCGCCCGCCCCACCTACGTTCACCGTAGGCGAAGTGCTGTAGTTGCTGGCAGACCCGGGTGAAACAAACGTATCGCCCGAGACCGGCAACGTCTGCGCTGAAGCTGCGATACCCATGCCCGCTGCCACTGCCAGCCCCATACCACCCAGCATCCACCCGGCAGGACGCCGGCGCAGCAGCACCCACAGCAGCAAACCTCCTGTCGCAATCAGCAGCCAGGAGGAAGGCTCCGGTGTCACCCCAGCCGGTGTCTGGATGCCCAAGTCATACGCACTCCCGCGCTGGCTGGGCGACGCGTCGCAAAACGCACCCGCTGTACCCAGGAACTCCGGGCAGGTGAAGTCCCCGTTGCCAACCTGTGTGAAGCCGTCCGAGAGGTTTCCCAGCGGCAGATTATCGGCCTCCGTCAGAGCAACGGTGTACAAGCCCGCGGTCAGCGCCGTGCTCACGTACGCGTCGAAGCAATTCGCCGTGACGGGATCGGTTCCCACCACCCCGCACACACCGTCGTCATTTGTAACCAGAAAGTTGCCGGCCGCGTCGAACAGCGTCAGTACCGGATCAAATCCCCCGGCCGCCACCGTTGTCCCGGCATGATCCACTCCACCGGCGTAGCTGTAGGTCTGCAGTATCACGGGCCCTGGCGCTGTCACGTCGAACGCAAACGTCAGCACCTGATCATCCGAGGTAAAGTTCCCCGAGTAGGTGAGTTGGTCAGCGCGTGCGGAGCCGACGGCGAGAAGAAGGATCGAGAGGAGCAAGGAAGTCCTGGTAATGTGTTTCATAACTCTCCTGGAGAAAGAAGTCTGAAAGTCTGGCCCCACCGCCGCTATCCGTGAAGCGGTGGCCGTCACCTGTAATGAGCATGGGTACTTCCATCTGACCCTCACCATGCCGCCGCCGCCCTCTTCGCGTCCTCATGGAACTCGCATGGAGCCATGATTTTTCTCAAATTTGTGCACTTCATCGATAATTGAAGGTGAACGGCTTCCAACAATCAGCAGCGCAAGGAGCTCCCTCGGTGATCTTCCGGTTCGATCGCTTCCAAGCCGACGACATCGCCTTCCGCCTGATCGAGGATGGTGCGCCCATCTCCCTCGAGCCCAAGGCTCTCCGCCTGCTCCTCTATCTCATTCAGAACCGCGGCCGCCTCGTCCGTAAGCAGGAGCTACTCAACGCCGTCTGGGCGGATGCCGCGGTCACCGAAAGCGCCCTCACCCGCTCCGTCGGGCTTCTCCGGAAGACCCTTGACGATGATTCCCGTGACCCCCGCTTCATCGAAACCGTCCCGACCGCTGGCTACCGCTTCATCGCCCAGGTCGAGACCCCGGCACCGCTGAACCCGCTACCATCCCGTCCCTCACACCCTCTACATCAGACCCGCAGGCACAAACCTTCCCCTGGCCCCGTGCAGACTTTCGCCTCGCCGCCATTTTCGCCGCCTGCATCGTCGCGGCCGCCGTCTGGCTGATTGCGACACGTCATCACTCCGCGCCCATCCGCTCGCTCGCCGTCCTTCCCCTCGACAACCTCTCCGGCGACCCTTCGCAGGATTACTTTGCGGACGGCATGACCGACGAGTTGACCACTGAGCTTGCCCGGATCCCCAACCTTCGAGTCGTCTCTCGTACCTCGGTCATGGCCGACAAGGGCTCCAGCAGACCACTCCCTGACATCGCCCGCCAGCTCGACGTCGACGCCATTGTCGAAGGCTCCATCGTCCGCTCTGGCGACCGCATCCGCGTCACCGCCCAACTCATCGACGCTCGCACAGACCACCTCTGGGCCCAGTCGTTCGAAGGCCCCGCCTCCGATGTCCTCTCCCTCCAGGACAACGTCGCCCAGCAGATCGCCGCCCAGGCCCGCCGCGTTCTAACCGCTTCTTCGCCGCGCCCGCCCGTCAACCCCGCCGCGCACGACGCTTATCTCCGCGGGCGATACTTCTTCAACAAGCAGGACTTTCCACACAGCATCGGGTCGTTCCAGCGCGCAATCGCCCTTGACCCCAGCTATGCCTCCGCCTACGCCGGCTACGCCTCCGCGCTTGATTCCGCAACCACTTTCGATATTGGCACGCCGGAGCAGCTCATGCCTAAAGCGGTCGCCGCCGCCCAGCGCGCCATCCAACTCGACCCCGAGAACGGCGAAGCCTACACCGAACTTGGTAGCGTCCAAACCATCTACGAGTGGGACTGGACTGCAGCGGAACAGAACCTTACCCGGGGCGTCTCCCTCAATCCCAACGACTCAATTGCCGAGTTCAAATATGCCACCTACCTCGACGCCGCAAATCGCCCGCAGGATGCCGCCACTCACATGCGTCGCGCACTTGAGCTCGATCCGCTATCCTTCCTCGTCAACCGTCGGCTGGGCGCTACTCTCTATCTTGCCCGCCACTACGATGCCGCACTCGCTCAGTTGCAGCGCGCCGCCGAGATGGAGAACCAGCCCGGGAGCATAGATGACTACATCAGTCTCATCTACGAGCAGAAGGGCGACCGCGACAAGGCTGTGCAGCACGATCTGATGGCGTTGCACGCTGTCCATCCACAGGTCGACACCGACGGTCTTCGTGCCGTGTATCAGCGGCACGGATGGCAGTCCTATTGGGCCGCGCGCACCCGCGCTCTTCTGAGCACCTCTGCCCGTTCCTGTACCCCTTACTACATAGGCGTTGACGATCTTCGCGTCAACGAACTCGACCATGCCTTTGACTCGTTTCAACATGCGCTCGACAGCCACTGTATTTACATGGTGCTCGTCCGTGTGGACCCGCTATTCGACTCTGTGCGCCACGACTCCCGCTACGCCGCTCTGCTGAAACGCATGAATCAGTAGACGAATCGCGCCTTGGAGATCGCTGTCGGCAAAGCAGGCCTCAGTCCCGCAATCTGTCGCGGTGAGTCAATGAGTACATCTCCGCCTTGGCGTCGATCTCCTGGAATTGTCTCACTTCCACCAACCGCTTCAGCTTGGCGTTCTCATGTTCAAGCTCTTTTAGCCGCCGGGCTTGGTCAACTTGCAAACCGCCGTATTCCTTCCGCCAGCGGTAGTACGTCTGCTCGGTAATACCGCCTTCACGGCAGGCCGATGGGGTTGTCTTCCCATTCGCAACCGCCACCTCAACCTGCCTAAGCAGGCTCACGATCTGCTCAGGAGTATGCTTCCTTCCTCGTACCATTCAAGGCTCCTTTCACCAGTTTCTCGCAAATCAACTGGTACAAAAGTCGCCGGGCACTCCAATACCGCTCAGTGCTCCGAAGCCTTGTCGAAGACCTTATCGATGGCCTGTTGAGCGAGTCCGCCCGGGCTACCGAGAATGCTCCTCCAGCCCCCGTGGTTCGCGCCGACGCCCTGCTTCAGGCGCCAGGCTTCAAAATTAGTGTAAGACTTAGTCAGCGCGGCGTTCAGGTTTGGCGCAGCCAGGCTGCCCATGGACCATCCGATCCACTGCGCCAGGTCAGAGAAACCTGGAATTGGAGATCCCGACAACAGCAGCGCCAGGCCGGCGCACGCAGATCCGGTCAGCGCCATGCCGCGGCTTAGGTACGAGGCCTGCGTCTCTGGATAATTAATGTCGAGCGAGCCCAGCGTTGTCAGCGGGTCCGACCCGGCATCTCCGGCCACCTGGCCCAGAACAGTTGCCAGGGCAGAGGACATCAGATCCGTCATGGAAGCGAACTGATGCAGCGGCGAAGTTGCGATCTGCACAGGTGGGTCCGAGCCGTCCGGGGCCTTGACCATCACCGTGGACACGGTTTTCGTATGGTAGGTAATGGCTCGCGTGAGATTGGCATAGGGGCTGTCTCCGGTCGCGGGGGCGAGGTCCACACCAATGGCAGAGTTGATATTCTGGTGATACAGGGAAAGCGTCGCCAGCAGATCCTGAGGGCTCAGGCCCATCGACATGGAAAACTGAGGCTGCCCTCCGACGCTTAGGTCCGCCCGGCAAAATACCCAGCTGGCTTGGATATTCGCAACGCGACCGGGCAGCTCGGCATTGGACGCCGACAGTGAAAGAGTGAACAAGGTCCCGTCCTTCGCTGTTCCGGAGAGCCCGCTGATCGGGCCCACGCCCTTTTCCTTCTGCACGCTCATCGGCGAGCCGTCATAGAGCTCCAGACCCGTGGGCGTCACCTGTGGGTTGCCAGGAAGAAAACGCCCTCTTGCGACTCCACCTGGATTCAGAAGGATTCCGGGGGCGGGGGTTGTATAGTCGCTGAAATACAGCGGCGTATTGACGGAGACAAACAGATCCTTTAGACCGGGCGGCAGGGGGGGAGTGGGAGTCGTGATCGAGGCGGTCAGGAACTCCACATAGAGGTTCGGTTCGCTCAAAGGCGTTGTCATCCGGGTATATTCCGGATAGCTGGCGGGAGCCAGAGTGCCAAGAATCTCTAGATTGTCGTTGGAGAAACTCATAATCGACCTCGTCGAAAGTTTCGCTGGTAAGAGTTACTTCTGGCTAATATGCGTACGATGTGGGGAATAACCTGACCTTGATCGGCAACGTCTCTACTGACGCCTGCCAGTTCAACGCGCTGAACCAGCGGGTGCAGGTCGCCTCCTAATCGTCCTCACAACGCTGCGAACGGGTCACTCCCGATGCTGGCCCAGGACTTACCAGTGATCTCATCGGTCACGAAGTCGTTGATTTGAAATTGAGTGCCCTTCGCTGGAAAAATCCCGAATGCGCTTACTCCAGTTCCTAACGGCGGATGAATCTCGACATCCGTGATCACGAGAGTTTGGCCCGCCGGAATAACATAAGCGTCTGTAGTCTCAACTCCGCCGGGTTCTATCACCGAGTATGACTGGAACGTATTGCAGTCCAACTGCACGAGCTGTGACGAAGACAGCGTAACTTCAGCGTTAACCACTGGGTTCGATGCCGTATTCGTCACCAGAACGACCCCGCCCGCTGCTATCACCGATCTTGAAATCCGCATTGATCTCTCCTCGCAACGTTCGAAAATGAAGCCCCTTGAATCGGCGCTGAGACGCCATTCGCGTGCGCTGGCATCGCTCACTGTGCCGTCAAGTATCCGTATAGGTGGATGAAGGCCCCCGAGTTCACGCAATCGGGGCTGGCGTTCAGCAGCCCCCCCTCCGTCTCGGGCGTCGTTCCGGACGCAAAAACGACACCGGATGGCGAGGGGTAGGCGAAGTGGGTTGTAATCCGGGCGATGGAGGTGAAGTACTCCACAGTCGGAGTCGAGTTGCTACTCGGAAAAATAGACGTGATTATCGTTCCGAAACAATCGCTGGGCGTACTCGCGCTTGGAGTCACATCGACCGATGTAAGCACCAGCGAGACACCGGCGGGCACCGTATAGGACCCAAAGCTCGCATTGCCTGTGGGCGGTATGTACCTGCAACCTGTGAAAGAAGAATTAACAGTGTACTCGCACAGGAGCTGTACCATATTCCCCGCCTGCGCGCCCACACCCTGGGTCACCACCGGGTTCGACGCCGTATTGGTCACCTGCACCAATGCCGCCGCGACGGCGTGGACCGTCTTCGGGTTCGTGAACCCGATCAACGCTGCCGCCAGAACCACACCGCACACCGCCATTACAGATTTCGAAATTCGCATCACAGCACCCCTTCGTTTGTCTGATTTACTTCTCGCTTGTGTCGCCGATACATCCAGCACGCCGCAAAGACCATTCCCATCCCCGCCAGTTCCATCGACGGGGGCTCGGGCACCGCTGGAGGCGTGGTCGACCCGCTCCCCACCGTCACATCCAGCGCCCAGTTGGCCGTATCCGTATCGCAGTTGTTCTCGTCTACGCAGGTCTGAAACACACCGCCGGTCAGGTCGAAGAATCCGTCGCCCAGTGTGCCGGAGTCCTCAAACACCGCGACCGGCAGATACTCGCCGTCTGTCAACAGGACCGTGTACGTTCCTGGGGCCAGGCCCGTGAACTGAAGATCAACGTCGCCACACTGTCCTGCGACGCTGCCGACGGTGACCGTCCACGCCGACGGACACCCGGGCGTGAAGTTGGTCAGAATGTCCGAAGTTCCATCCACAAACAGCGCGCTGTCGCCAGTCCCGGAGAACAGCCCCACAAACGGATCGAACCCTCCCGCCGCAATCGCCGTTCCAGCCGCATTCACCCCTCCGCCAAACCCGTATGTCTGCAGCGTTACCAACCTGCCGCCCCCTACACTCACGATCGTCGCGAAGCTGTCCTGCGGGTTCGCCAGCATTCCCGTGTAGGAAACTGTCTCGGCACGCCCCCGCCCGGCTCCCCAGAAAACAACGAACATCAACACCGCAATCCTGCCCATTGATACGGCCCTCTTCATAACCCCTCCTTCGAGTCCCCGGGTTCTCACGCATCTGTCGCTGATTCTGTCGCTGACCCGCGATTTTGCGATTGTCCCTGTCTGTTCTGCAAAGATGCCTCTGCAGCCCTCACTCCGTCCTGATGGAACTCGCATGGAATGACGATCTTTCTCAAATTCCTACACTTAGTCGATAATGGAGCCAGAAAATTGCACTCCAAGGAGTGCAAGGAGAGCTCCGCAGTGATCTTCCGCTTCGATCGCTTCCAGGCCGACGACACCGACTTCCGCCTCATTGCGGACGGCGTGCCCGTCTCCCTGGAGCCCAAGGCCCTCCGCCTGCTCCTCTATCTCATTCAGAACCGAGGCCGCCTGGTCCGCAAGCAGGAGCTCCTCGATGCCGTCTGGGCCGAGGCTGCCGTCAGCGAAAGCGCCCTTACGCGCTGCGTCGGACTGCTGCGGAAGACCCTCGATGACGATTCCCGTGAGCCGCGCTTCATCGAAACCGTCCCCACCGCCGGCTACCGCTTCATCGCCCAGGTTGACATCACCGCCTCCGCCGAACCCACGGTGATCCAGTCGCTCGCACCATCTACCCCAGGCCCGCGACCGCAAACCTCGCCCAGGCCCCGCTCACTCTTCCTCCTCGCCGCCATCCTCGTCGCCGGGTTGGCCTTCCTTGTCATCGCCTGGCCCCGCGCCACCCGGGCCCGCTCCGCGCCCATCCGCTCCCTCGCAGTCCTCCCCCTCGACAACCTCTCCGGCGACCCCTCCCAGGAATACTTCGCTGACGGCATGACCGACGAGCTTATCACTGAGCTCGCCCGCATCCCCAACCTCCGCGTCGTCTCTCGCACCTCCGTCATGGCCGACAAGGGCTCCCGCCGGCCACTCCCCGACATCGCCCGCCAGCTCGACGTCGACGCCATCGTCGAAGGCTCCATCGTCCGCTCCGGCGACCGCATCCGCATCACCGCCCAGCTCATCGACGCGCGCACCGACCGCCACCTCTGGGCACAGTCCTTCGAAGGTCCCACCTCCGACGTTCTCTCGCTCCAGGACAGCGTCGCCCAGCAGATCGCCAACCAGGCCCGCCTCGTCATCGCCCTCCCCGCGCCACGCGCTCCAGTCAACCCCACAGCACACGACGCCTACCTCCGCGGCCGCTACTTCTTCAACAAGCAGGACTTCGTTCACAGCATCGAGTACTTCCACCAGGCCGTCTCCCTCGACCCGACTTACGCCTCCGCCTACGCCGGTTACGCCTCCGCGCTGGATGCCGCTACCGCCTACGACCTTGGCACGCCAGAACAACTCATGCCCGAAGCCCTCGCCGCCGCCCAGCGCGCCATCCAGCTCGACCCCCAGAACGGAGAGGCCTACACCGAGTTTGGGAGCATTCAAACCATCTACTCCTGGGACTGGTCTGCCGCCGAACAGAATCTCCTCCGTGGCATCTCCCTCAATCCCAACGACTCGATTGCAGAGTTCAAATATGCTACCTACCTCGAAGCCATAGACAACCCGCACGAGGCCGTCGTGCACATGCGCCGCGCACTTCAACTCGATCCGCTATCGTTTCTCATCAACCGCCGGCTGGGCGTTGCTCTTTACTATGATCGCCAATATGACGCCGCGCTTGCCCAATTGCAGCGCGCCGCCGAGATGGAGCGATCGACCGGCACCGTCGAACACTACTTGAGTCTCACCTACGAGCAGAAGGGTGATCGCGACCAGGCTTTGCAACATGACCTGTTCGCGTGGCACGAGAGGCAGCCACCACTCGACAGCGCCGCTCTTCTGAATCTTTCCCGACAACACGAATGGCTGCCCTACTGGCGCGCCCGCAACCTCCTTCTCATCGCCTCACCCCGCGACTGCAACGTTTACGAGATCGGCCTCGATGACGTCCGCGTCAACGAACTCGACCAGGCCTTCGACTCATTTCAACACGCGATCGACAAGCACTGCTTCGACATGGCCTTCCTCCGCGTCATCCCACTCCTCGACCCCATCCGCCACGACCCCCGCTACGCCGCCCTCCTGACACGCATGCATCAGTAAATGAACCGCGCCTTGGGGATCGCTGCCGGAAGACGAACCTCAGTCCCGCAATCTGGCGCGGGTATTGGCCGCTACGCGTTAGCGAAGTGAGATGCCGGGTACCTCAACGGCACGGTTGAGGAAGGCCCACACAAAGCGCACTAAGAACAGCCGCCAGCGGCGGCTCGTGCGCGGAGATTTGCCGCTAAGAACGCCCCGGCGGGGCAGCGGCAAATCAAAACCATCTCAGTGAGGAATGTTCGGGCCGGACATTGGGACGATTACCTCCCTACGCCAGCCTCCGCCAGCGGCTCCGGCCAAAGACGGCTTCGAGAGGTTCACGGTCAGCGCGGCCTGTGGCGCTGACCTCGTTTGCCTTTATCGTGTGTCTCCGCCGCCTTCGACGCCCTGGCCTTGGTCTCGTCTTGTTGCGGCAACTCCCATCCCGCCATGCTTTGTAACACGCGGTCGGCGTGCTTGATCGTATTCACATGCCCGTAGTGCTGCTCGATCATGTGGACGGAAGTTCCCATCTGCTCAGCAAGAAAATATACGTCCACCCCTTCCTGCAATCGCAGCGTGGCGTAGGTATGCCGGAAGCAATACGTCGAGCGCGGAACGCCCTGCGTTCCTTCGCGCAGCTTCGCTTCGTTCAGCAGATCGGCAATCAAGGAACTATAGAGTGTCTTCGCAGGCTTGCCGGTGATGTTGGTAAATACCCTATCGTCCGGTTCCGTGGCTTTGGAAATCGCACGGATACGTTCTAAATACTCTCCGACGCTCTTGGGCGCGACCAGCTTGCGCGACTTGCCGTTGCCCTGCACGAACAGCACAACAATCTCCCTCCCCTCGCGGTCTGTTGCAGGCATGATGTCGCGCCAGCGGAGATTCTTCATCTCCGCTGGCCTCATGCCGCTATTGCAGGCAATCAGAATCAAGTTGTAAGTGACGGTGCGATACCAAACGCTTGACGGCTTATCGGCCTCGCCAATCCACTTGCGCCCGACCGTGTGGAGCTTGCGGTACTCCTCCAGCGTGAACTCGTCACGCCGCATCGTCTTGAGCTTCGGGCGCTCGTCGAAACGCTGGCTTGCGGGGACATAGCGTTTCTTCACCGCATAGTTCATGATCGCCCCGAAAATCGACATCTCGAAGCGGATGGTGGAATCGCTGATAAAGGGAACCGCGTGAACATCCTGCGGCTTGACGGCAATCGGCTTCAAAACCCTGATGCCCAGGGTCTGCTGAACCTTGGTGCGGCGTGCGGATTCGTGGTCTGCGAAAGACTGCGCTACGTCGGCCGTAACTTCCCGAACGCCGTTACGCCGGTGGCGTCCCGCGCCATTCTCCCGCCGCCATGCCGGATAGCCGCCCCAGCGTTCGTCACCGATAAGATGAACCTGCGCGGAACCGGCATACCTGTCCAACGTGCCCTCGATGACAGCACGGAGTTTCTTGGGCCGCGCGGCGCTGATTTCTCCGCGCTTCGCCCGCGCTTCCTGCGTCGACAGATACTCTCGCGCCACCTCGCGGAAGGGGCGATTGAACACAGGAACATCATGCTTGATGCGGAATCGAACGTCCGCGTCCTGATCGAAGGCGCGTTCTCGCGCCGCTTCTTTGTCCGATGTTTTAAGCGAAACCGTCTTATAGCGGTCTCCCTTCGGCATCTTCATGCGGCAATACCACATGCGATGGTCCACGTCGCCGCGCCGGAAGAGAATCAGGCCCGGTTTCAGCTCCTCTTTCTCGGTAATGAAGGCCATGTCGCCTCCTCTTGTTTATTCCGTTCTGTGCAGTTTCCGTGTAGATTATTTCTGCAAGCCGTTGATTCTTCGTGGCTGTGCAGACTTTGTATGGAACATTATAGAAAATTATGTGCTTTATTTCTAGTTATTTATGATATAGTTCTCATCCTGAACGGATGATCTGTTCAAGCTGGGGCTTGTGCTTTTGTTCCCGTCCCGTCCGCGGTTCGGTGTCCAGCACGCGTGCCGGCTTCGGCTGCCCCACCCGCTCCCGCGCGTTGAGCTTTACGGCCTTGGTGGCCGAAAACTTTCCTGGTTTGCGTTTGGTCATGGCCCACCGCTTGCGCTCCCCTCGCCTCAAGGTCGAGTATGGAGTAGATCGACCCTTCAGGGCAAGAGCCGGAGACCATGGAAGAGCGGGATTTTTTCATCGAGACCACTGAATTACGCAGCCACAACTTGACCTGCCCCAAGTGCGGCCAGGCAGCCGAGTACAAAGTCACTTGGGTGGTACGCCGCAAGCGTCCGCAGGTTCCCCGCAACGCCGACGAGCGCGACCGCGCCCGATTCGCCAAGGCCCAGTCCTATATGGTCCGCCGCGACGACAAGCTCTCCTGCGCCAACATCCGCTGCCGAAAACCATTCGAGATCACGCAGCTCCAGTCGCTGGCTTTTCTTTCCGAATGAGCCTGCCCGAAATCCTGTTGGGTTTCCTCATGCATAACCTTCTGTCCTGAAGCGACTGAAGCGCGGGCAGACTGGCGTTGTCCCCGCAACCTGTGTTTGAATCGAAGAGAGAGAAGCGGGCCCGACCCGAAGCCATTTCAGAGCTTCGGCGGCCGCCAAGGATCGGAGACAAAAATGGCGAATTCACTGTTACCCCCCGAAGAGCGCAACCTCACCCCTGATCAGGTGGAAGCCCTCGACAAAAGACGCGATCTGGGCCATACCTTTTTGGTCATCGCGGGCCAGTTTTCGGTCATCGCCACCGTCCTTCTGCTCTGGATTGGCCAGGACCTCACCTACTCTCCGGGCTGGGCGCACCCCATGGCCTATTATTTCGCCATCGCGGTCGGGATCATCATCGTCTTTGGAATCACCGGCATGGTCCTCCGCAAAGGCACCCCGCGCATCGACTAAGAAGGCGGCCGCTCGCGCCCACCCGGGGGGTCAGCATCGGGGTTCTGCGGCCATAGGAAGACCGTCCCGCTCTGGCGCAACCGGCTGGGACGGTATAGCGTCAAACTTGCCAATGGCTTCAGCGTCTCCAACTCTGAGTTCAACCGCCACAACCGGCGCGCGCCTTACCGACAGCTACGGCCGCGTGATTCACGACCTGCGCGTCTCGATCACCGACAGCTGCAATTACAAGTGCGTCTACTGCCGCACCGGCGAGCTCGGCGCCCAGTATTCGGACCTGGCCATCGCCGATTACCTCCGCCTTATCCGCCTCTTTGTCTGCCTGGGCATCACCAAGGTCCGCCTCACCGGCGGCGAGCCGCTGTTGCGCCGTGGCCTGGTCGAGATGGTTCACGAACTGGCGCAGATGCGCACCTTCGACGGCAAGCCTGTTGAACTGGCCCTCACCACCAACGGCCATCTGCTGGACTCACTTGCCCAGCCTCTCAAAGACGCCGGCCTCGATCGCGTCACCGTCAGCATGGACGCCGTCGACGCAGCCACCTTCGAGCGCATCACCCGCGTCCCCGGCAGCTTCCAGCAAGTGCTCTCCGGCATCCGTGCCGCCCGCGCCGCCGGCCTCGTTCCGCTCAAAATCAACTGCGTCCTGCTGCGCGGCTTCAATGACGACCAAGTCGAAGCCTTCGCCCGCTTTGCCCGTGAGGAAGACGTTGTCGTACGCTTCATCGAGTTCATGCCGCTTGAAGAAGGCCGCCTCTGGACGCCGGAAATCGTCGTCCCGCTCAGAGAAATCGTGCACCGCATCAGCCAAGTCCTTCCCCTGGTTGAGCTCCCCGCGCGCGAACCCGGAGAAACCGCCCGCCGCTATGGCTTCGCCGATGGCCGCGGTGAAATCGGCGTCATCGCGCCTGTCACCCAGGCATTTTGCGGAGCGTGCAGCCGCGTCCGCCTCACCTCCGACGGCAAAATCCGCACCTGCCTGTTTTCGCAAATGGAGCACGATCTCTACGGCCGCATGCACGCCGGCCAATCGGATGAACAACTGCTCGCCTATATTCTCAGCATCGTCCAGGGAAAAGAAGCGCGCCACCACATCGGCGAAGCTGAATTCCTGAAACCATCGCGCTCCATGGTCCACATTGGCGGCTGAGCGCTCATCCGTTCAATTTCCCTTTCAATCACACGCTTTCCGGACCTACGCTATTTTCGTTGCGCGCTAGCCCCAGTTCCGCCCAGTGTGACAAAATGCTTACAAGTCTCCCCCATTTTGCAGGCCCCATGACCAACGAGACGGAAAACCGTATCCCGCTCGCTGATCTGCTTGTTTTCCACCAGCTAACGCGCTCCCTCACTTCGAGCTTCGATCTGGACACCATCCTGCGCACCATCCTCGAACACATGGAGCGCACCATCGAAGCGGATTTGTGGACGCTGCTCATGCTGGACGAAGCCAAGCAGGAGCTCTACTATGCCATCGCCGCCGGCGGGGAACAGGAAGCGCTGCGCGGGGTGCGCGTCAAAGTCGGCGAAGGCGTCGCGGGGTGGGTTGCTGAGCACGGCGAGTCCCCGATCGTACCCGAATCCGAGGTTGATCCGCGGCTCAGCACGCCCGGTGCCGGCAATCGGCTGCGCGTCCGTTCCGTCATCGCCATGCCCATCCGCGGACGCAAAGGCACCCACGGGGTCATTGAGGTCTTCAATCCCCGCGCCGATCGCCTCAGCGACTACACCATCGCCTTCCTGCACATCCTCGCCGATCACGCCGCCATCGCCATTGAGAATGCGCGCGACGTATCCCGCATCCAGCAGCTCAGCATCACCGACGACTGCACTGGCCTCTACAACGCCCGCCATCTTTACGACGTGCTCGGCCACGAGCTCGAGCGCTGCATTCAGCTTCACGTGCCCGTCAGCCTCGCCTTTCTCGATCTCGATTGCTTCAAGCTGGTCAACGACGCCCACGGTCATCTGGTCGGCAGCGAACTGCTGTCCCACACCGGCCGCCGCCTGCAGCAGCTATGTGGCCCGAACGACCACTGCTTCCGTTATGGCGGCGATGAATTCGTCGTGCTCATGCCCGAGACCGGAGCCGAAGCCGCTCTGGGACACTGCTCCAACATGCTGCGCGCACTGATGGAATCCCGCTTCCCCATCCGCCCCGGCCTCCAGCTCAAAGTCAGCGCCAGCGTCGGCCTGGCCAGCGCCCCGGCCGACGGAATATCGGTCCACTCCATCATCGGCACCGCCGACGCCCGCATGTATGTGGCAAAAAGCAACGGCCGCGGCCACGTTCGCCACAGCTGAGCGCGGTCGGCCGCGTCGAGCGCCCGAGCAGGTTTCAAACGCTCTCTAACACCGGCTGCGCCGCCCGATTGGTTGAGCGCGCCGCGAAATACATCGACACCACCGTGATGTCATCCGTCTGCCCAAACCGCTTCGCCGTCTGCGCAATGTAGCGCGCCGACTCGTTGCTCACCTGCTGCGTCCGCTCAAACCCAAACAGCTCGCCCTGCGCGTTCGCCGCTTCCACAACGCCATCGGAAAGAAAAATCAGCCGGTCGCCCACATTCAATTGAAACGTCGCCTGCTCATACTGAATGTCGTTGATCACGCCCAAAGGCAAGTCCGCGGCAAGATCGAGTTCACGCCCGTCACGATACGGATGCAGATGTCCGGCATTGGCAATGGTCATCGTCCCGTCCGGATAAACCCGCGCGCAGACGCAGGTGGCAAAACTGGCCGCCGACTTCTCACCGTACCCTGCGCCCGGACCCGAGGTGGCACCAATCAGCACATTGTTCAGCCGGTTCAGCACCACCGCCGGATCGTGCGAAATCTCATTGCGCAGCGCGCCCACCAGCGTGCTCGCATTCATCGCAGCCTGCAGCCCTTTGCCACTCACATCGCCCACCACAATCAGCATCGAGCCGTCCCCGAGTGGCAGCACTTGAAAGAAGTCCCCACCTACGCCGTTCGCCGGCAGGTAGGCGCTCTCCAGCATGAAGTTGTGGTTGGACGGCAGCTGGGTCGGAATCAGCATCGCCTGCACGCTGCGCGCCGCCTCAATCTCCGCTGCACCGCGCTGCTCATCCTGGCTGACGTGAATAAACCGATAGAAAATCACCGCCAGCAAGCTTCCCAGGAAGATCGTGTAGGTGATGATGCGGAGCGGAAACTCAATCGGCCCCAGATGATAGCGATGATAGGCAAACTGGTCGGAGATCCAGTGTTTGCTTGCCGCATACCCCAGCACCGTATCCATCGAGTCCGCCGTAGCCGCCAGGAAGAACGGAACCAGCATCACACCGGCCTCCAGCCGCCCGCGACGCCAGGAGCGGAGCAGCAGCCAGCAAACCAGCGCGCAGAACAGCACTTGTGAAGCGACGCCAAGGTACTCATACACCTGTTGCAGATGGACCAGCGAAACAATCGGCAGCAGGAGAAACGCGATCTGGACGATGCGCACCAGCCGCCTGGATTTGCTCTCCGTGAAGCGAAGCACAAACTCCAAGGTCACGGTCATGAAGATGCGCCCGGTCCACAGCTCCAGAATGTTGTAGACCGACCAGGGCAATAGCGCCAGGCTGAATGAGGTGTCGATCGCCCCGGTCGCGGCAACCGAAAGACAGAGCAGCGCCAGCCACAGATACTCCGCGTGGTTGCGCTGCGCGTAGTAAAGCGTCGCGCCCAGCATGGCTACTGAGAGGAACAGAAAGCTCACTATCATGCTGCCGATGATGTCCTGGTCCCAGTGCCGTTCCCTCACAGTGACCAGCTTCTCGGCCACATCGGTGGCAGCACCCAACTCGACCTTGGCCAGCAATCCCCGGCGAATGGAAGTGATCGGCCCCGCCCAGCTGCGAATTGCGAGCACGATCGACCCGTCGGCGGCCGGCTGCGACAGAGGTACGACCAGCGGAGGCGACTGGTACATGTCCGGCCGGTCCGTCATGCCTTGCGTATGTCCGGCGTATTCGCCGTTCAAATAAACGCCCAGCTGTCCAATGGTATAGCTGCTCACCAGCAGATCCAGCTGCGGATTGCCGGGCAGATTCTTGAATTGAGCGAGCTGCTGCGGGCTCAGGCGCAGCCGGTACCATCCGTACCCGGTATAAGGATCAAACCCCTGTTCGGTGATTGCCGTGCTTAGCGTGACGGTCGACCAAGTCGAATCATCGTACCCCGCATCCGCCCAGCGCGGATCATCCCCTACCTGAAACCGCCACGGCCCATCGAGAATCATGGTCCCGCTGATGGCCGGCGCGCTGGCCGATGTCCCAGGCGCCGGCGCAACAATCGCCGGACTCTGGGCAGCCAGGGCCAACGGAGCCGCCAAAACAAGCGCAAGGCCGCCCAGCATCTGCAGCGCCGTCGACTTTGCCGCCCTGAATCCGATCGTCATGCGTCTTTCCAAGTCTAGTCGAGAATCTCGAAAAGCCATCCAAACAAAACGCTTAGGGTCAATGGTTCCAAACGGCAGTCTTTCCAATGTCCTAGCCCGGGAAATTCCCTTTTCAACCCGCTTCGTCCGTCTCCGGCTCTGTCCCTTGTTCTACGCCCAGCCGATCCAATTGGTTCCGCCAGTCCAGCCCTTCCACAAAGCTTTTCGACTCCCGCCAGTTCGGCTCCACGATCACATGCAGTTCCAGATAGACGCGTGTCCCCAGCAGCGACTCAATCTTCCGCCGCGCCTCCGTGCCAATTTCCTTCAGCTTGGCGCCCCCCTTGCCAATCAGAATCCCCTTCTGGCCATCGCGTTCGCAGTAGATCGCAGCGGCAATCCTCGTCAGAGGCGGACGCGCCGGCACCGCCGCTTTCTTTCGAGGCACAAACGGCTTCGGTTCCTCGAACCGCTCAATCACCACCGCGGCCGCGTACGGAACCTCTTCGCCCGTTTCCACCAGGATGCTCTCGCGAATCAGCTCCGCGACCATGAACCGCTGTGGTTGATCGGTGTACTGGTCCTTCGGGTAATAGCGCTCGCCCTTGGGCAGCACATCCACAATCTTGCGCACCAGCACGTCCAGCCCGTCCCGCTTGCGCGCGCTGATCGGAATCACCTCGGCAAAGTTGAACTGCTTGGTCAGCGTATCGATCAGTGGCAGCAGCTGATCCTTCCCCACCAGGTCAATCTTGGTCAGCACTAGAAACACCGGACAATCCACCTTGCGAATCAGGCCGAACAGAAACTCATCCTCGCTCGCCCAATTTGTCCGCTCACCTTTTTCTGATTTCCTATGAGCATCGGGGGTCCCATGGGCCTCTTGCGCGAGAGGGGAAACCTCCTCAGCCGGCCCAGCCACACGAGGGGTCTTCAATTGCACCCGCCGAGTCGCATCCATCAGCACCAGCACCACATCCCGCGTCTCCAGTGCTTCATATACTTCCTGGAGCATGCGCCGGTCCAGGTGCGTCCCTGGCTTATGCACCCCCGGAGTATCCACAAACACAATCTGCGCCGCCGGAGACGAGGATTGCCGCGTGCCCTTGACCGCCTCCACCTCCACCACCCCCGCAATGCGATTGCGCGTAGTCTGCGGCTTGGCCGAAACGATGGCCACCTTTTCTCCAGTGAGGGCGTTTAAGAGCGTGCTTTTGCCGGCATTGGGCCGGCCCAGAATCGCAACAAATCCAGATTTCAATGCGTGATTAACTCCTGAAGCTCTATTATCACGGATTTCTGCATAGAAGGTTGCTTGTCATCCGCTCAGGATTCCCTGGGGGCCAGACCGAGGTCCAGCATGGCGATCAACTCCCCCATGAGCGATAGCGCGCGATTGTGCCCGGACCCATCACGGTTGCCGCCAGTAGCTCAAGGCTGGCGCTCTGTCTTGACTTTCGAAGGTTTGCGGATCAGAAAGGTGGTCGTTCCGTTTCTCGCTCGAGAAGGATTCGCGGCCATCCCGAGCAACCAGTACCCGGCCGCCGAGCCGCTCAAAGTCTTTCATGCCCCCCTGTTGCCGCGTCTGCCTGAGAACCGGCAGAAACAATCTCGACTCATCCTCAGAGCTCGATCCGGTCGCTATCAAACCTGGTGCGCCTTCCGCCAAGCCTATACTTCGGGTCCGCTCGAATCGACGAAGTCGAATGCGGCATCTTTCTGAGGAAACAGCAGGAATTGACGTCCCAGCCCGGAATCCAGCCCGGATTCCTGGCCGGATTCCTGGCTCAGAGCAGATTTCCCTTTACTGGCGCAATTCCGCCAAAGGCGTCTGCCCTACCGCGGGTGGCGGAAACACCCGCAGTCGTTCCACGCGCCGATCCGTCGAAGCCACAATCTCCATGCGCAGCCCGACCGGGTCCAGCAGCACCACCTCCCCGGCATGCGGGATGCGCCCTTCGATCTCGCTCACCAGGCCGCCCAGCGAAGTCGCCTCGTACCCATCGCCAATCTCCACCAGCGTCCCGAACAGCTCGCCCAACTGATCGACAGCAAAGTTGCCGGGAACCAGCCACGCCCCGTTGGCCTCGCGCTGCGGCTCTTCAATGGGTACCTCAACCTCGTGCTCATCGCGGATATTACCGACAATCTCTTCGAGCAGATCTTCGATCGTCACCAGACCCGACACGCCGCCATACTCATCGATCACCACCCGCATGTGCTGCTTCTCGCGCTGCATCTCGCGCAGCAGCTCATAGCCGCGCTTGGTCTCCGGCACAAACGCGCCTTCGCGCTCGATCGAGGAAACTGTCCGCGTCCGCGCCTCATCATCGGCAATCTGCAGCAGGTCATGCGCAAACGCAATGCCTGTCACATTATCCAGCGATCCTGAGTAGACCGGCACACGCGAGAAATTGTGTTCCCGCAGCAGTTCGAGAAACTTCTCCAGCGTAATGCTTCCCGGAACGGCGAACACCTGCGGCCGCGGCGTCATCACCTCACGCACCAGCTTGTCGCCAAACTCCACCGCCGACCGCACGAGGTCGCGATCGCTCTTTTCCAGAATTCCCTCTTCTTCTCCGGCTTCGAGCAGCGCTTCCACATCGCCACCCGCCTCTTCTTCTTCGCTCACCGGCTCTTCGGCCAGGGAAGCCAGAGAGAGGAAGAACCGCACGAGCACCGTGATCGGCGTCATCAGCCACAGCAGCAAGCGGATCGGCCATACCAGCCGCCCCACCCAGCGCCCGCGCGTGCGATTGAACAACAGCGACGGCAGCAACTGGTTGCAGAACACCACCACGATCACCACGCCCAGCACTGCCTGCGCAATCTCGGCATAGGTCGGCTGGCCCATGTGCGGCCTGCGGTCGAACAAGACCGCGCCAAATTCTAGCGCAATGATCCCCAACGCCAGCTGCTGCAGCACCGCGGCACAAATCGTCGCATGCTCGCGCGTCAGCCCCAGCTGCGGCTCAATCAGCTCTTCCCAGGCATCCAGATTCTCTTCAATCCGCCGCGCCAGAATTTTGCCGAACTCGGCATGCACACGGCTCATGTAGGAAGCCAGCGTCTCGACCGCCGCCAGTAAAACAACCATCAGGATGGCCAGCGCACTCATGGCCGCTTCGCCTTGGCCACAGCCTTTGTCGCGGGCGGTTTGCGAGATCCGTCCGGGGGGCGCCCCACCGTCGGCGCGCTCCTGTTTTTGCCCCCAGGGTGGGATAACAGATCCCCTGGCCTACCCGCCGTCGCACCACTACGCTCAATCAACCCTTGCGGCAGCCCGAGATCTGCACGCAACACGCGTTCCCTGCGCGCCATCGCCCCATCATCCACTTCGTGGTCAAACCCCGCCAGATGCAGCAGTCCATGCAGCACCAGAACCTTGATCTCCGTGCTGAGCGAGTGGCCCTGCTCGGCCGCCTGCCCCAGCGCCGTCGTCACGCTGATGGCCAGGTCCCCGGCAATCGCTTCCGCGCCCCGGCCCGAAGCCGGAAACGACAACACATCGGTCGTCTTGTTTTTGCCGCGAAACTGCCGGTTCAACCGCCGAATCGCCGCATCCGTCGTCAGCAGCACCGTCACCTGCCCCTTCAGGAGCACAGCCTTCTGCGCCAAAGCGAGAAAACGCGCCAGCGTACGCGCCGAAGGCAGCCGCACATCACGGGAGATGATCTTGGCATGGGTCTTCAAAACCGACGCACCAGTCCGCTTCGCCAAAGTCCTCTTGTGCGCGCCCGCCGCTCGGGAAGGGTCCAGGTCTGGGTCGAGGAGGATCATCGTGCTCGGAGCCGTCGGCTAGAGCGGACGGCTCCGATGCTTTCGATTCTACGCGAAGTCAGCCTCTACTGCGGTTTAACAGGATGCTGCCCCGGCGTTCGGTTGTCGTGCGCGCCCACCTCAATCGCCTCGCCCAGCGGCAACTCCTGTTGTTGCGGCTTGACCGACTCGTATGCCCGCACAATTCGCTGCACCAGCGCATGCCGCACCACGTCGCCATCTTCAAAGTGGCAAAAATGAATTCCATCCACCCCGTCGAGGACGTTGATCGCGTCCACCAGCCCGCTCTTGCGCGGGTTGGGCAAGTCGATCTGCGTAATGTCGCCCGTGATCACCGCCTTCGAGTTGGCGCCCAGGCGCGTCAAAAACATCTTCATCTGCTCGACGGTGGTGTTTTGCGCCTCGTCCATGATGATGAAGGCGTCATTCAGTGTGCGCCCGCGCATAAACGCCAGGGGCGCAACCTCAATCACGTTTTTCTCCAGCATCTTGTCCACTTTTTCCGGCTCCAGCAGGTCGTAGAGCGCGTCATAGAGCGGCCGCAGATACGGGTCGACTTTCTCCTGCAAACTGCCAGGCAGGAAGCCAAGTTTTTCTCCCGCCTCGACCGCCGGACGGACCAGGACAATCCGGCTCACCTTCTTGGCATTGAAGGCCGCCACCGCCATGGCCACCGCCAGGTACGTCTTGCCCGTACCCGCCGGCCCCACGCCGAAGGTCATATCGCTTTTCTCGATTGCCTCAACGTATTTCCGCTGATTGATCGACCGTGGCTGCACCGTTCGCTTCACTCCGGCCGAGCGCTGCTTGCCGCTGTCAGCCAGCGATCGCAGCGTCGTCGCCGCATCCGCCACCACCAGCCGCAGCATCCCGTTCAGTTCGCCGTTATGTGGATTGATGCCTTGTTTTCGCAGCGCCTCGAAGTCCTGGAAGATGCGCTGTACGCGCAGCACGCCCTCTTCCGGTCCTTCCACGGCCACAGCGTCGGATCGCAGATCAATCCGTACGCCGAGCCTGTCTTCCATCAGCCTGAGGTTTTCATCGCGGGTCCCGAACAGGGGCTCAAGATTGGGCGTGATCTCCAGAGCGATCTTCAAAGGATTCGACTGCCTCCAATGCGGCGGGTTGGGTGAAGGTTGAACCGGCCCGGTCCTTGCGGAGCTGTTCCCAGTCCTTCAGGAGCTGTTCCCAGTTCAGGAAGGGCTGTTGCCGGCACGTTGATGAAAAACTTATCCCCAGCCAGCGCCTCTGTCGCCCCAACGCGAACCAGCGTTCGAGCGCGACGCGAGCCGGCCTCTCGGCAGTCGAACCGCCGAGCAGACTTCAGGCCAGAGATAGATTGGGAAGGTGTCGTGAGCCCGAGTGAGCAGCCGATCCTCTCGGCTGTCGGGCGAAACCGCGGGTTGGCATGGGCGACCAAATCGGGTATCTGCGCTTGAGACTAGCGCCAACCTCTCACGGCGTCAATCAATTGCACAAAAAAATTGGATGACAGGAGTGCCTCCGCGGTTACCTATGGGGGATGAACCCGCTTTGGTCCCCCAACCGCAAGCCCCTCCCCCAGGTCGAATTGATTCGATCTGCTGAGCAATTTCGATTCCGGTCTTTACCGTAATTGGAATGCCCAGCTACCTCTTCCTTGAGAAAAGGCCACCATACATCCGCTTCTGATGGCAACAAGGGAAGCGAAGATGCAATAGAATAGCGCCATGGACATCAAGCGCGTCGGCTCACAGCCCTCCGGCCGAGGCCCCGCGGACTGGTTTACCGGCACCGTCCGCATCGATCCCCTCTTTCAGGCCCCTGATCCGGCGCTTGTCGCCGGCGCCAGCGTCACCTTCGAGCCCGGAGCGCGGACCGCGTGGCACACCCACCCCCTCGGCCAGACCCTCGTCATCACCGCAGGCTGCGGATGGGCGCAGCGCGAAGGCAGCCCCATCGAAGAGATCCATCCCGGCGACGTGGTCTGGTTCTCGCCCGGAGAGAAGCATTGGCATGGCGCCACCCCCACCACCGCCATGACCCATATCGCTATTCAGGAACGGCTTAACGGCAAGGCCGTCGACTGGATGGAACAGGTCACCGACCAACAGTACAAACGATAGCCGGGAAGCAAAACCAACCGCGATCGAGAAGAAATCGCCTTCGATCCCGCTCTTTTTCGCACAGAAAAGCGATCCGGAGATTGCGGGCTTGCGGCTTGGCCCCCCGGCAAAATCGTTCCGCTTGACTACAAATAAGTAGCCGCTGAGGCACGGCGCGCCCCAACCTTCCATCATCTGCTTCAGGTTTAAATGATTGAAAGCGTTGGCGGTCAAAGGCCGTGCCGAGAACACCGAGTTCCGTGGCCGAATCCTGGAACCAAAAAAATGATACTCTTAATTTATTAAGAACACTTACTAAGAGCACACGACGAACACACGATCTGTCACTTTTGATCCAATGAAAGCGAGATTTCTGCAGGGGAGATCCAATTTTTTGAAAATTCTCCGGAAGGGATCCCTTGTCGGCAACTGAGAATCGCTCTTTTACCAGAGGTGCCCAGTCTCTGCCAAAAATTCTAAACTCGGACGAAGCCGGGGGACCCTTGGCGGAAAGCATCCCGGAGCTTCTCAACGCATCGCTCCTTGCGATGCCCTCGCAGCCTGCCGCCGAGTTTCTCGGCACCGTTCTGTCCCGCTCCGAACTTGCCAACCAGAGTGACCGGCTTGCGTCGTGGCTGATGGCGAACGGTGCTGGTTGCGGCTCCCTGGTGGGCATCTACATGGACCGCTCGATCGAAATGCTGGTCAGCGTGCTCGCAGTCATCAAGGCTGGCGGAGCGTATGTGCCCCTCGATCCTCAATTTCCGCGCACGCGCATCAAACAAATTCTTGATGAAACCCAAGTCCCTGTATTGCTTACACTTACCCGCCGCCAACAGGATCTCGAGGGTTTAAGTGCCCGCATTTTCTGTGTGGATGGCGAGGCCGAGCTATGGCGGGCTCAGCCGATCGCGCGAATGCCGAAACTGCATTCTGATACGCGGGCGTATGTCATCTTCACCTCTGGCTCAACGGGGGTTCCAAAAGGAGTGGAGGTGAGGCACGGCTCGGTTGTGAATCTGCTCCAGTCGGCTGAGAAGCTGCTCGAGGTTGGCCCGGAGGATCGCCTGTTCGCAATTACAACTCTGGCGTTCGACATTTCGGTGCTGGAGCTTTGGCTGCCGCTTGTCACCGGCGGAACGGTCATCATTGCGAGCCAAGAGGTGGCAGCGCAAGGGGAACTGCTCTCTGAGCAGCTGGTGAGCACGCGAGCTACAGTGCTGCAAGCCACTCCCTTCACATTTCGGACACTGCTCAACGTTGGCTTCAAACCGCCGTTCGGATTCAAGATGCTCTGCGGAGGTGAAGCCTGGACGATGGCGATGGCGGAAGAGTTGCTCGCCTCCGGATCCAGACTCTGGAACATGTACGGTCCGACGGAGACCACGGTCTGGTCTTCCATCATAGAGGTCAAGGCCGGCGAGCCTAAATTGACGATCGGTCCTCCGATCGCGAACACACGATTTTATGTCGTAGCCGATGAGCACCTAAAGCCAGTACCTTCAGGAGAAAGTGGAGAACTGCTGATCGGCGGTGCCGGCGTAGCCCTGGGATACTTCCATTGGGAGCAACTGACAGCGGAGAAATTTCTCCCCGAATTCAAGGTCGAAGGGGAGAGGATGTTTAGAACCGGCGATGAGGTGCGACAACTAGCCGACGGCCGGATCGAATTCATCGGACGCCTGGACCAGCAGATTAAATTACGGGGGTACCGAATCGAACTTGGTGAGATCGAAGCGGCCATGGTCGCCTGCGAGGGCGTCCGTGATGCGGTGGCCACTCTGCGGGATGAAGCTTCGGGCGAAAGATTCCTAGTCTGCTTTTATATAAGTGCAGAATCCGTACCTGCATCCGTTCTGAGAGAGTCGCTCGCTCAGCGCCTTCCGAAGTACATGGTTCCCCGCTACTTCGAGCGACTGGAGGCGTTTCCGCTCACTCCCAACGGAAAAAAGGACCGTCGCGCTCTCGCCGACTACCCATTAAAAATGAAATCCCCTGAGGTGGCGAGCGAAGCGGGAGCGGGATCGCAGACCGAGCACGAGATGTTCGGCATATGGCAGAAACTGTTCCCAGGCTCGCCGATCGCCACCGATTCGGACTTCTTCGAGCTTGGCGGAGACTCGCTTCTTATGCTGCAGTTGCAATCAATGATCGATCGCAAATTCGGGCTTCGGCTCAACGCCATCGACATCACCAGCCAGCCTACTGTCCGGCAGCTGTCCCAGTGGGCGGAAAAGAGGCTGGCGGACGATGAGCCGGAAAAGACCCGGTATCCGGATCCGCGTCTTCTTCCGCTGCAACCAGCAGGCAATGGCCCCCCGATTTTCATTCTCCCGCAGATGATGATCTTTCGAACCTTGGCCGAGCAATTGGGGTCCGAGCAGCCGGTTTATGCGATGCAGATCATGGACGATGATGTACCGCCAGAGATGGATTCGGCAAACATGGAGATGCTTGCGCATCTCTACATCCGATTGATCCGAGGGGTGCAACCGAGCGGTCCCTACCGGCTCGGAGGCTGGTGTTTGTGGGGCTGGGTGGCGTACGAAGTTGCACGGCTGCTCGAAGAGCAAGGAGAAGTTGTCGAGTTACTTGTAATCATCGACGCTCTGGCTCCGGGATTCTGGGAGAGGTATTCACGGCCGCGTCAGTTGTTGATGAGTGGAATCATCTTCGTCTATCGAGCCGGTTGGTTTGCAAGACGTTTGTGGCGAACGAGCCTTGCCCGGCGACACAAGGCCTATCGCACCCTCGCTTTGTCCATCACGGCCGCCCTGCCACGTCGATTGCGGCCGGAAAACTATGCAAGAGAGACTACGCGCCTTGAGCAAATTACCTCCTCGGCTGCGATTTCTTACCGGCCGCCTGCGATCAAAGCCAGGATGCTGGTGTTCAAGAGCGAGGTACGCCCGGCGGGCGCCTCCATGGGCGAAGACATGGGCTGGAACGCAGTCATGGGACATCCGGTGCAAATCAACACCCTGCCCGGAAATCATCTTGAGATTATGCA
>DATDLS010000591.1:0-2729 GCA_036519195.1 Occallatibacter sp.
GCGTAACCGGACGCGCATCCAGCAAAATTCCGCCGGCTGCCGTCCGCTCACCATGGAGGGGCGCGTCGAACATTCGGATCGTCATGAGCCAGTCCGTCAGTTTGAACCTTAGCAAAGAATCGGCCGCGACTCCACCGCACATTAGGGAGCAGGCGGATATCCTCCCGTCCGCCCTCCAGAGGGGAGTTCGCCGATAATGAAACGGATTCTATCGGAAGCACTCCGGCGACAGGATGGCGTGGAGCGACGGAATGGTCGGGCCGGAGCGCTTCGGATAGAATTCATTGAACGGAGCCGGAACCAGTCGCTGGGTATTCAATGGTTTTTTGCGGCTGATTGCGTGGAGTGGAGCACGTGAAACGGCGTGATGGAAGGCGAGTGACGGGCTTCAAGGGTGGAAGATGCTGGCGCCGAGGGGTTGCGGACGTGCTTTCGGCAACTGCTGGAACGACCGGAGACAGAGATCTGCTCAGATTCCGATTCGGAACCGGCTGAAGCGAGGACGGGGGACGTTGCGCCTATCATGAGGTGTCCTGAACTGCCATTGATTCGACGCTGATGAGTTCGATTACGACCAACCGTCCAAGCTTACAGATGGGGCAACAATGCGGGTTTTCAACTGTGGTGGTACCGGGTTCAGAATCGAGGTGAATGGGTAGGGCGGAGGTGGCGAGCAGGGCGCGACACTGGATCAGTTTCTGTTTGCGGACGCGATTGGCGAGGAAGCCGAAGTGGCGGATGCGGACCATTCCGGGAGGCAGCACGTGGAGCAGGAAGCGGCGGATGAACTCGACCGCATCGAGGGTCATGGTCTTAGTGCGGGAATGGTCCGCGTAGTCTTTCCAGTCGAAGCTGACGTGACCGTTTTCCATCGATCGAAGGCGGTGGTTGGAGATGGCGACGCGGTGCGTGTAACGCGCCAGATACTTGAGTACGCGGCGTGGTCCACCGAAGGGAGGCTTGACGTGAACGACCCATTCGAGCTTCGCGGCTGCTTCACACATGGACTGGAACGCGGCTGGCTTGGCCAGGTCACGAAGCTCTCCGGAGAAGTGGAGCCTACTTTTGCGAAACGCCCTTCCCAGAGAAACCAGAAATAGTTTGCGGAACTGACGGCTGAGGACCTTATAAGGAAGGAAGAAGGAATCTTTCCGGCAGGCGATCCAGCGGCAGCCGTCGAGGGACAGGCCGCCGCCGGGCACGACGCAATGCAAGTGCGGATGAAGATGCAGGTTCTGACCCCAGGTGTGCAGCACGGCGAGGAAGCCGATGGAAGCACCAAGGTGCCTGGGGTCGGCGGCGATAGTGAGCAGAGTTTCCGAAGCAGCCTGAAACAGGATGGTGTAGATCCGTCGAGGATTCTGAAGTGCCAGGCGGCCGATCTGCTGGGGCAGCGTGAAGACAACGTGGAAGTAGGGAACGGGCAACAGCTCCGCCTCCCTGTCGGCGAGCCACTTGGCGCGGGCCGTGGCCTGGCACTTGGGACAGTTGCGATTACGACACGAGTTGAATACCTTGACGCGATGTCCGCACCGGTCGCACTCATAGAGATGACCGCCCAGGACCGCGGTCCGGCAGTCCCGAATGTCTCGAAGCGCTTTCCTCTGCTGGCGCGAGAGCACGGAGTTCCAGCGAGCCAGGAAATCGCTTTGATGAGTGCGGAAGACATCGGCCAGTTCCAGCCGATGTTCTGGCATCACTTCGGTGGAATGAGATGGAGCGAGTCCAGCGATTCCAGTGGACTGGTGGTCCCGCGCACATTCACATCGGCGACTTGCAGATAGCGCGCCGTCGTTTCGAGGTTGGCGTGGCCGAGCAGAATCTGAATCGTTCGGAGATTGACACCGGCTTCGAGCAAGTGCGTGGCGAAGGCGTGTCGAAATAAATGCGGATGAACAGACTTGGCGATGCCGGCTGAACGGGCGGCTTGCCGGCAAGCCCGGAAAATCGTTTTCACCGCGATGGGTTGGCCCGGGCGCGCGCCAGGAAATAACCAATCGGTGGAGTGCGTGGTTCGCCAGTAGCAGCGCAACAGTTCGCGCAACTTCGGCGGCAACAACGCTTGCCGGTCTTTCCGCCCTTTGCCGAAACGAACCCACAGCACATTGCGGGCGCTGTCGATGTCGGCGACTTTAATGCGGGTGACTTCACTGACTCGAAGTCCTGATCCATAGAGAATCGCCAGCATCGCGCGATCGCGCAGATCGCTCGGAGACCCCAGCAGAGCTTTGACTTCATCACGGCTCAAAATCACTGGCAGCTTCCGTTCGCGCCGCGGAAACGGAATGAGATCAATGGCGACCTTCCGGTGCAGGGTGTGGGTATAGAAGAAGCGAAGTCGCAGATCATCATCACGTAGGTGGATGTCGACACCTTCTTTTCCTTGATCAGGAACAACTGGTAGCGGCGAATGTGCTCGGCACCGAGTTGATCCGGTGGTTTGCCGAAGTGCTCTGCAAACGCACGAACGGCGTACAGGTACAGCCGGATCGTGGTCGGAGAATAATGGCGGATCTGGAGATCTTCCAGCATCCGTTGTCGAAGTGGGGTCACAGCAAAAACTCCTTTCGCTGTGACCACATCACAAATCAGCGCTCGTCGGAACCCTCAGCCCCCTTGCAACGCCCTCGACGTCGGGCTTTACCTGCCGAAGGCTTTGTTCAATGTGCCACATCGGTCGGTTATTAAACGGATCGCGCGGGGCCAGGGAATGCGCGAAAACTGGAGTC
>DATDLS010000592.1:0-42421 GCA_036519195.1 Occallatibacter sp.
ATCCGAGGACGGCGGCTTGCTGGAGTTTTTGCTGTTCTTGCTCAGCTGCCCCTCCAGCTCCCGAACCCGCGCTGCTAAGGTTTGCACCGTCGCAAACATCTGTCGGATCAGGTCATGCAGACCCTCCACGCTCAGTTGGCCCAGATCTGGTAGCTGCTCCATGCATCATAGACTTACATGCTTTCTTCTCCCGCCATCAAAATTTCTGGTGACTACATTGGTTCAATAGGTTCGACACGCGCTCGTCTTCATCATCCCAACCTGGTAAATCACACGGATAGACGCTCTCGACCTTGATTTCATCCGGGATGAGGATGCGAACCGTTTTGTAATGCTTGGGGAGCGTCTGCGCGTTGCGATGCACCAATAGTTCGAGCATGGCTCCGGCGTACGACTCGGAAGCGTAGATCACCCGTTTCCCTTTTGAGTTCCATCTGTCGCCATTGATCGCTCCGCCTGTCGGGTTAAAGATCGGAAATCTGGAATCCGCGATGCGCTAGGCGAGCATCAGGCGGGCAATCCATAGAAGAGCTTATTGAGAACGGATTCGACCCGACGAGCCCCAATCTCGCTTTGTGCTGTTTCAAGTGGTGTCTTGCATCCAAGTTCCCGATGTGGGGAACTGATCCACTGGCGAGCTTCTTCGCGGTCGTCCAACGCATATTCCGCTGCGGCGAGAACGCGCGCCAGCCTCTCAATACGTTCGCTCTCCAGCGGAGAAAGACGCTTTGTGCGGCGCTTCCATGTCGCCACGGGGGCCACCTTGAATTTGAAGGCGCTCGCAACCTTGTTGTCGCTGTAAAGCCGGGAAGATAGCGGAACGAGGGAGCGTTTCGGCAGTCCAGCAGTCACAATCGAATCAAGATCCTGCATGGTTCGGACTGAAGCGCCGAGTCCGAGAACTTCAACGATTGGCTGGACAGTAACCATAGCCAACTCGGTATCATCATAGCCTGTTTTGCGGCTCATCTGAATAGGACAGCGCAGTCTCGAAAAATCCAGGCCAACCCGCGTCGCCCGGTTGCTTCTCCTCTACGGCCGGGACGTCGCCACCGGCGTATACCCGCGCGGAAAGCAATCTGTCACAAGGTACGAACCCTGCTTCATCGCCGACTCGATTACGATTGGAAGAGCGTCGGCTTCCTTTCTGCGTCCGAGCAACAGATCCAGACGATGCTGGTAAACACCGTAAGCCCGCCCCTCAACTGCTTCTAAATTCGCCATTTCGCCCGCGTAACGGCCGGTTCGATTACCACGAATTCGGGGAAGATGCGCCCCCGCCGTTCCCGTCAGCTTCTCGATGAGCGCGGTCGCAGGCACAATGAATTTGCCCGTCCGCATCGCCATTTTTCTGTCAACTCCTGCATGGCGGGCTTTCGACGGGCGGTGCTGAATCGTGCGAAGCCGAAGTAGGTGAACCACTTGTGCGCGGCCGCCATCGAATTCAACGAAAATGGGACGGGACTTTTCGTTGACTCTCGACCGCGAATCGGGTATTCTGGAGACCTCGCGCGGTGTTGCGCCTGGGGTCTGTGTGTAGTTACCCGGACTCAGCTGGTTGATGCCCCTGGCGGGGGTCGGCTGGAACAGGCCACCGGCTGCTCGATGCGCGGAAGTTGGAGCGGATCGAGCTCAGCCAGAGCCCTTTGTGGGCCAGCCCCGGCAGTTCTCACCCGAACAGGATTGTTTGGACGTGGGTAGAAATCGGGCCCGCGTGCATTTTGCGTGGGCACATCGTAATTTGTGCGAAGTTCTGTGCAGACGGTTAGACCTTTCCAATTGTCTGGCCGGGCAGGTTCTTGATTAGAGGGCAGGAGAGAGATGGGTACCTTTGTTCCAAGTGGGAAAGATATTCCCCGTAAGTGGTTTGTCGTGGATGCCAGCGGTCAAACGCTGGGGCGGTTGGCCACCAAGGCCGCTGACTTGCTGAGCGGCAAGCTGAACCCCCAGTACGTTCCATACATCGACATGGGCGATCACGTCATCGTCATCAACGCGGAAAAGGTCCGCCTCACCGGCCTGAAGTCGCAGAACAAGCTCTATCGCCGTTACACCGGCTTCCCGGGCGGCCTGCGTGAAGAGTCGTTTGTGCGCCTCTTGAACCGCAAGCCGGAGCAGATCCTGGAGCAGGCCATCAAGGGCATGCTCCCCAAGAGCAAACTGGGCCGGGCGATGGGCTCCAAGCTCAAGGTCTACCGCGGAGAGCAGCATCCGCACCAGGCGCAGCAGCCTGTGGCGTTGGAAATCAAGTAACAGCAGGGACGAATCGATTAGGGATTTAGGGACCGACGATTGGCCGGCAACGCCGGCGGAGAGAGCAGAGAATGGCAGATCTGGTTCAGTATTACGGGACGGGACGACGCAAGTCGGCGATCGCCCGCGTGTTTCTTCGTCCCGGCACGGGCGAATGGAAAGTTAACGGCAAGGCATTCGACGTTTATTTTGTGACCGAGCAGCAGCGCGTGGCGGCCAAGCGGACACTGGTGGTTGCGGATCTCGCTTCCAGCTTTGATGTGGTCACCACGGTCAAGAGCGGTGGCGTTGCGGCCCAGGCCGATGCCGTCAAAATGGGCATTGCCCGCGCATTGGTCCAGTTCAACCCTGAGCTGCGCAAGCTGCTCAAGGCCGAAGGCCTGATGACCCGCGACGCTCGCCAGAAAGAACGCAAGAAGTACGGACAGAAGGGCGCTCGTAAGCGGTTCCAGTTCAGCAAGCGTTAGTGGACAGGGGACAGTGAACAGTTTGGTGGCTCAAGGCTTTTACTGTTTGCTGTCTGCTGATCAACCGGCTTTTAATCTCCCGCTTAGGCGGGTTCAATCCGGGCAAGGCGAAGGCTAGCCCCGATGCAAACCACGAAGGAGGCCCATTGGCCACGATCACTATGAAGGAGCTGCTCGAAGCGGGTGTGCACTTCGGGCATCAGACCAAGCGCTGGAACCCCAAGATGAAGGAATACATCTTTGGCGAGCGCAACGGAATTTACATCATCGACCTGCAGAAGACGCTCAAGCTGTTCAAGGACGCGTCCAAGTTCGTCACCGACCTGTGCGCCAGTGGCAAGACCATTCTGTTTGTCGGCACCAAGCGCCAGGCACAGGACGCCGTGGCTGAAGAAGCCAATCGAGCGGGCATGCCGTACATCAACCAGCGCTGGCTGGGCGGACTGCTGACCAACTGGGTAACGGTGCAGAAGAGTGTAAAGCGCCTTCAAGAGCTGGACGAAATGGCAACCGATGGGCGCTACGACCTGCTCACCAAGAAGGAAGTGATCAAGCTCGAGCGGGAGCGCAAGCACCTGCAGGCCAACCTGGCCGGCATCAAGGCCATGAAGCGGCTTCCCGACGCGCTGTTCATCGTTGACTCCAATAACGAGGCGATCGCCGTCAAGGAAGCCCGCAAGCTGGGCATCCCGGTTGTGGCCGTGGTCGATACAAACTGCGATCCGACGGTGGTCGACTACGTGATTCCGGGCAACGATGACGCACTGCGCGCCATTCGCCTCTTTACCTCGAAGATTGCCGATTCGGCAGCTGAGGGCGTGAACCTGGTGGGCGACAAGGCCTTCACCGAAGAGCTGCCGGTTCCCGCTGCGGAAGAGGCGACTGCCGCTGAAGCTGCGTCGGTGGAAGAAGTGGATTTGGAAGCAGCGCTCGGTGGCGGCATTCGCAAGGCTCCGGCTGCGGTTGCTGCTCTGGACGAGGCGGAAGTCGCCGAAGGCTGATCTTGAGGCGGCACGGAAGTGCCCACATTAAGGACAGCGTGGCCGCCAGCAAAGACAGCCACGCTTTTCTTATGCCGAAAGCCTGGAAATCTCTTCCGTGCCCCATTCTTGCGACTTCTGTTGGTCGCAAGACCGAAATCCTCGAGCAACGGATGGGGAGCAGCGGATTGGCAAAGATCGAAGGACAAATGGCCCGCAAAAGGCTGCAGAAACAAGGAAAAGAGAGATGACGACAGTGAGCGAAAAAATCGATGCCAAGTTGGTGAAGGAGCTTCGTGACAAGTCCGGAGCGCCGATGGGCGACTGCCTGAAAGCTTTGCAGGAGACCAAGGGACACATTGAGGACGCCTTCGTGGTGCTGCGCAAGCGTGGCATGGCGTCGGCGCAGAAGAAGGCAGCCCGTTCCACGAACGAAGGCGCGGTGGGCACCTACATCCATGCCGGCGGCAAAATCGGCGTGCTGCTCGAAGTGAACTGCGAGAGCGACTTTGTGGCCCGCACCGAAGACTTCCAGGACCTGCTGAAGGACATCGCCATGCACATCGCTGCCAGCGATCCCCGCTACGTGAAGCCGGAAGATGTGACGCCCGAGGACATGGAACGGGAGAAGGAAATCTATCGTGCCCAGGCCGCTGCCACCGGCAAGCCGCCCGCGGTTGTGGAAAAAATTCTCGAGGGCAAAATGGCCAAGTTCTACGAGGAGGTTTGTCTCCTGGAGCAGCCGTTCATCAAGGACCAGGCCATCAGCATCAAGGAACTGATCGCGCAAAAGGTTGGCAAGCTGGGCGAGAACCTCACAGTGCGGCGATTCGCGCGCTTCAAAGTGGGCGCGCCGGACTGGACCGTAGCGCAGACCAAAGCTGTGGAAGGCGCGGCCGAATAGCCTCTTCCGCAACCGGAATGAAAAGCCCGGAGCCGCCTCGGCTCTGGGCCTTTTCTTTTCGGGCGCTGTCACGGAGTCGGTATCGTCCGTGCAGTCAAGCAGCATATCGGTACGAACTGCTGAGCCCAGTCCACCAGCCCCGATCCAGAGCCTTCCAGCCTGTTGTGAAACAAAGCATTTCTTAGCCGGATTGCAACACTGCCCAACTTGACACGCACTCATTGAGTACGGCTGCCCCTTGGTCGACGGACACCAATGTGCCTTGTTTCCGCCCGCTTACTTGCGCCGCGACTCCAGCAGGTCATCAATCAGCGGACTTACCTGTTCAAACTGCTTCATCATGGGAAGAATGCTTCTCTCGGCGCTCGTCTCATTCACCGCGATCCATCCCTCCATAAGCGTCAGTGGTCCGTAATCCAAAGCCACATTCGGCCATTGATCCTGGAGTCGTGTGAAGCGGCTGCGGAACTCTTGGGCAAAGTCGCGACTTGCAATCGAATAGCCCTTGAGATGTCTGAGCTTGAGTGCATGAATGTTGTAGTTTGCCCGATTCTTACTTGCCGTCTTTTCATTGACCCAGATCGAGAAAAAGACACCGCTTTCGTTTTGGATCCGGTCCATGCGGTCGTTGGTCCAAGAAGCCTTCTGCAACTTCAATACAGAAGAGTTCATGCAGAGACCTTGCTTGCAGATCAGTTCGCTATCGAGGGACCGGCGCTTATCCCAATGGGATTTGATGTCCGCAAATATGCGGCCGAATCGTTGCCAGGCTTCGGTCTGCATTGCCGTAACTCCTTTTTATTTATGACATTGACCCAATCTCATCCAGCGCGCTGCGCGAGGATTTCCAGGACTTCTTCGCTGGCCTCGAGTTCGTGTTCCGGTTTAGGAATCTCGGCTCCAGCGGCGAGCAATGCGCGAGTGACGCCCGGATAGTCGCCCTTGTCGCGTTCCCAACTATGGAGAGAGCCGTGAAGTGCCCATGCGAGCGGGCTACCTCCGTGCTCAGTCTCAAGGATGTGTACGGGAGCGTTGTGTTTCAGGAGAGCGCGGACCATCGCAATGTTGCCGTGCCACGCGGCGTAGTGCAGCGCGGTCTGGTTGTTTTCAAGGGCCGCCTTGGACGGCCAGCCTCCTTCGAGTAGCAGCTCGATGGCTCGCGCGTTGTTACGTATCGCTGTGCCGATGATGCGCCGGGCTGCATTGTCGGAAAGCCTCTGGAAGAGCTGCGGATGATCGGCAAGGATGCGCTGGACGGAGGCTTCTTCTCCGACTTCGGTGGCGTTGATCAGTCGGAGCCACGGAGGACTGCGCTGCATGAGCAGTTCAAAGACGGCGGTGTGGCCGAACTGGATCGCGATCATGTGCGGCGACTTGGTGATACCGAAGCCGTAGTGATAAATGCTGCCGCCTGATTCAGGGTTCTGCTTCGGGAAGTCACGCTCTCTGACGGTGGTGCGAATGGTTTCCGGATCGTGGTTGAGGATACGCTCGACGAGCGCGAGGTCGCCCAGGGCAGAGGCCATCAGGATATCGGGCTTTGCTCCGCGTGCTATCAGGAAGCTCACCACGTCGTGCCGATAGGGCTCCCTCCATTCCATGTGTTGCCGGGTGCAGACCATGTACTGTGCGGCAGTCGATTCATGGTCGATGTCGCGTGCCTCGATGTCGGCGCCGTGATCGAGCAGCAAAGCTGCGATCTCGACGGTGGCTGCGAAATGGAGCGGGAGCTGACCGTCGCCGCCTCGCGCATGAACAAGCGACGGGTCCAGAGCCAGAAGCTCGCGAATACGGTCGATCATTCCGAGCCGTGCGGCGGCGTGAATATCGACGGTAGCACCGCGACGGATGAGGTACTCGGCGAGCTTGGCGCTGGCCGAATCGAGAACGCCAAAACCGCCCGCCCACCAGCGTGTACGTTCGTTGATGTTGGCGCCGGCATCGAGCAACGCGTCAATCATTTCGTGGTTTTCTTGGTGAACCGCGGCGATAATGGCCGGTGCGTCGAATGGATAGTTCGGCAGCGGTTCGTTGATGCGGGATTTCAGAGACGGCTGGCGAGTGAGAACCTCGCGAACCAGTGACGCATTGTTGGCTTTGATGGCCGCGCTAAGCGCATCAACGGGGTTCTCGGAGGTGAGGTCGATGTGCAACTTGAGTGCAGGCCACGCGTCGAAACCGTATTCACGAGCGATGACGTGGAGAGCATCGGCAAGCTTCGGCCGACCCGATGTCACGCCGACGGCTGCCAAACGTGCGGCCGCGGTTGCGTCCGATTCGAGTCCCTGCCGAAGTAGGCTGCGGGCCTGATTCTTTAGATGTTCGAGGTTAGGGCGCGCGGGAAATTCCCGTGGTGACATAACTCACTCCTTCTTTCGAGCCCGCGATCCGCTTCGTCGGGCGAGAAGAGAGTGTGTTGTGGCGTTCCGATAACGCAAAGGTGGGATGATCCCTTTCCGCGGACGGGGTGCACCCTTGGTGTGCGGTATTGAGCTTAGCAGCCTGAGAGGGCGACAGTCCAGACTGATGGGATACCGCCGGCGGCCGAAATATGCCTTATTTTCGGCCAATTCGTGCCTTATTTCAGAGCCGTTGCCGCTGGGCAGCGGTTTGATGGGTCTTGCCGGCATGGCGCGCCGTAAGCTCGGTTTCGAGGCTAAAAGTGAATTTAAGATTAATTCTTGAGTGCACCGCATGGGCCCACGTCGTGCCCGGCGATGGCTCCGTTTTTCCCCTTTATGAGGGCCCATTTCCCGTCAAGAGTGTGAAGCCCTGTGGGCAGCAGACCGCTCCCGGATCTGCAGCCGGAAGGCTCTTGAAAGTGAGCCTGGTGCCGCGTTGGCCGCGGGCGAGGGGGGCCTGGCCAGAGTTCCGGCCGAAAGCCGGCGCCGCGGAATAGAAGTCGCTGGCGGGGACTTCCGGCGCGGGCTGGAGGCGGCGGAGGCCGGATCGTTCGGCAATGCAGAGGGTGCGCGCCGGTTGGCGCGCCAGAGCGGCGGCTTGCTGCGGAGTTGGGGCCTGCCGCGCCCGAGGACGCGCCCAAGCAGGCCGCCCTGAAGCCGCGAGGAGCCGGCAAAACTGCGCATTGAACCGATCGATTCATCGCGGCCTCGCATGCCTTCTGCCTGGGCATAGTCCTCAGAACCTCGGCGCGCCCGCTTCGAACCCACTCTTGAAAATTCCCATCGAGCCCCCCGGGCACTCCTGCCTGACAGACTGAGACGGGGATGCGGGGGTTGGTGCTTCCATGAGGGCTCCATGAGGGTTTCATTGGGGTTCCATGGGGGGGCACGAATTCCCGGCTCCCCGTCAGGCGTCGGGCTCGAGTCGAGCCGTCCCAGTGGCGGAAAACCGTGCCCGCGCCGGGTATGCGATACTCGGAAAAGCATGTACAAACGCATTGTTCTGAAGCTTTCCGGAGAAGCACTGGCAGGACCGCGCGGCTTCGGCCTGGACGCCGCCAAGGTGGCGGAAATTACCGGCGAACTGGCTGACGTGCACGGACTGGGTGTGGAGATTGGCGTGGTGGTCGGCGGAGGCAATTTTTTCCGCGGCGTCTCTGAGCAGGCTAAGCTCATGGATCGCGTAAGTGCTGACAACATGGGCATGCTGTCCACCGTGATCAATGCCATCGCTCTTCAGGATGCGCTGGAGCAGCGCGGCGTGCAGTGCCGTGTCATGAGCGCGGTATTTATGAACCAGCTGGCTGAGCCGTATATTCGCCGCCGTGCCGTGCGTCATCTGGAAAAAGGCCGCGTAGTGATTTTTGCCGCGGGCATTGGCAATCCCTTCTTCTCGTCCGACACCGCCGCCAGCCTGCGCGCCATGGAGATCAAGGCCGATGTGCTGCTCAAGGGCACCAAAGTGGAAGGCGTATACAACGCCGATCCGGTTCTCGATAAAGATGCCGTGAAATATGACGAAATTACATATATGGAAGTCCTGCGCCTCGGACTGAAGGTCATCGACCTGACCGCGGTCAGCATGTGCAAGGACAATAATCTGCCCATGATCATCTTCAACATGAACCAGCCAGGGAATATCAAGCGGGTGGTTCTGGGGGAGAAAGTGGGATCGCTAGTGACCGCCTGAAGGCACCTGACCGGCGACAGTCATACGCTGACAGTGATCAGTGAAATCCGCCAGACTTTCAGCTGCTAACTGTCAGCTGTCTGCTAACGTTTGGCTGAGGGCGTCTAAAAGGGAGTGGACAAGCGCAAGCCAGCCCGACTGAACGGATTGACCGGCTTGCGAACCTTCGCGGCCATCAACATCGTTTTCTTCCATTTCTCCAATCCCAGCTGGTTTGGCCCGCTGGCGCCGGTGATCAACGCCGGATACGCGTCGGTGAGCTTCTTCATTCTGCTGTCGGGATTTGTGCTGGCCTATAACTACGCCGGCCGCGCGCGCGAGGGAACACTCGACAAGGGCCGCTTCTGGGAGGCGCGTTTCACGCGGCTCTATCCGATGTACCTGCTCAGCCTGCTGCTGAGCTGGCGCGTGGTGCCGGCCGAGTATGCGACCCACACGCAACCCATGTTCTGGACCGGCATGGTGCTCTCGCCGCTGCTCTTGCAGGGATGGATTCCCACCATCGCCACCTTCCTGAACACGCCCGCATGGACCATGTCCGCCGAGTCTGCTTACTACGTTGCCTTTCCCTGGCTGGCAAAGGGCAAGCGCCCCGAGCGGATTGCTGCCTACCTCCCCTGGATGGCCGTGGTGTGGCTGCTGGGCATGGTTCCCGGCGCGCTCTACATCGCCTTCAATCCGGACGGCCTTCAGACGGTGGACCGCTGGAGTTACGGCCCCTGGTTGCAGGTGCTCAAATACACGCCGCTGCCGCATCTGGCCAGCTTTGTCTTTGGCGTGATGATGGCCAACCTGGATGAGCTTGTGCCGCGGGGCGGCAACCTTCGATTGTTGCTCGGCGTCGGCGGGTTTGCGGCGACCTTTGGGCTTCTCTCTCTGGGCCCGCGTGTACCCTACCCCCTTGCGCATGACGGCCTGCTAATGCCGCTGTTCGGCTGCATCATTCTGGGCCTGGCGGGCGAAAATCCCCTGGCGCGCGCCCTCGGCTGGCGTCCGCTGGTTTTTGTGGGCGAGGCCAGTTATTGCCTCTACCTGCTGCACTTCAATTTCTGGAACCTGATTCATGATTCGCACCTGCTGGAGCGCACCGGGCTGATCCGCTTCGATCCGTGGATCAGCTATGTGCTCTTGATTGCGCTGGCGGTGCTGGCGCTTCACGCGATCGAGAAGCCCATGCAGAAGCTGCTGCGCAAATGGATGGGCGTGCACACGGTTGTGAAGGAACGGCGGGTGGCGTTGGTAAGTGCCGATGAGGACGGACCCTGACCGGGGGGGGATCGCGCCCCTTTCGCCGCGGCGACCGATGCCAGGCGTCTCTATTGGCCCAGGTCCTCAAACTTCACGTTGAGAATTGGATATTGGGTCCAATCCTTATAGTCAAAGTGCCACCATTCTTTGGGGATTACGGCGAAGCCCTGCTTCTCCATGGCCTGGCGCAGGAGCCGGCGGCGCGCTCGTTCTTCAGCCGTACCGCCGGGGTAGTCAGCGTAGGCGCGCTCCGTCATTTCGTCGTAACCGCTGGGCATGTCCACTTCTTTGCCCGTTTTCAGGTCGTATAACGAGAGATCGACCGCGCATCCGCGATTGTGCTTCGATCCCGATGCCGGATCGGCCACGAAGATTCGCTTGTCGACCGGCACCGCATCCCAGAAGATCTTCGTCACATACCAAGGTCGGTAGCCGTCGTGAATCATGAGGCCGTAGCCCAGCGCCTTCAGTTCGCGATGCGCGCGCAGCAGCGCCTCCGCGGCCGGCCTTTGCAAAAACGCCCGCGCCTCTGTATAGACCGGCGTGCCGAGAAAGTTATTCGTAGTGGCGTATCGAATGTCGAGCTTGATCGTCGCATCAAGGGTGACCAATTCCACCAGGTCAGCTTTGAGACGCGTTCCCTTCTCACCGGGCGGCTGTTCTTTGAGCGCTTCTGCGCGCAATTGCTCCACCGGGTGCATCGGGGTGATGTGAAAGCTCGCCTGCTGCGACCTGCCGGCATGCGCCGGGACGAGAAGAAATGCAAAAAGCCCTAGGGAAACTTTCAGGGAAGAATGCATGCGCATCGTTGGAACAACCGCCATGGCGTTGAATGTATCACGCGCGGTTGCCTGGAAACAGCTGGCTCCCGATGGGAAAAAGCCGAGGTCCTTGCTCATTACACGGGCATGTCGGTATTCTTGCGCCTGAGCTGCAGGAACCTTCAGATTGATTCGAGCACTGGTTGATTTCGCGCTGAAGAGCCGCTGGCTGGTGCTGGGCGGAGTGGTCGTGCTGGCCGCCTGGGGCGTCATCTCGTTTCGCGCGCTGCCCATTGAAGCCTATCCAGATGTGGCCAACAACTACGTGCAGATTATCACCCAGTGGCCCGGCCGCTCGGCGGAGGAGATTGAGCGCCAGGTCACGGTGCCCGTCGAGATCCAGATGGCGGGCATTCCCCACCTCACACATCTGCGTTCGACCACATTGGCCGGCCTCTCCAGCCTGATGCTGATCTTCGACGACGACTCGAAGAGCGATGTGAATCGCGAGCATGTGCTCGAGCGCCTCAGCCAGGTGAGCCTGCCCGCGAACCTTACTCCGCAGATGGGCACCGACTGGAGCCCCGTGGGCCAGATCTACTGGTACACACTCGAAAGCACCAACCCCGCCTATGACGTGATGGAGAAGAAGTCGCTGGAAGACTGGCTCGTAGAGAAGTCGTTCAAGGGCGTCGTTGGCGTTGTGGATGTGTCGAGCTTCGGCGGTCCGACCAAGGAATACCAGATCAAGCTCGATCCGGACAAGCTGGTGTCCTACGGTCTGAGTATCGGCCAGGTGGAGCAGCAGATCGCCAACAACAACACCAACGGCGGCGGCAGCTTCATTGAGCAGGGCGCGCAGCAGATCAACGTGCAGTCCGAGGGCCTCTACTCCAGCGTGCAGGACATAGAAGACACGGAGGTGAAGACCGGGAACGGCGCGGCGATCACCGTCAAAGAAATCGCCACAGTGACGCAGGGCGCCAAGATTCGCCTTGGCCAGATCGGCCGCGCCACGCACATTATCGATAGTTCGGGCACGAGCAGGATCGTTGACAATCCCGATACCGTCGAAGGCATTGTGCTGCTGCAGAAGGGCGACGATTCGGACCCCGTTCTCGAAGGCATTCATGAAGAAGTAAAAAAGCTGAACAACGGTATTCTGCCCCGGGGCGTGAAAATTGTTCCGTTCCTTGATCGTTCCCAGCTGGTGGCCTTCACGGTGGAGACCGTGGAGCACAACCTGAGCGAAGGCATGATCCTGGTAGCGATCATTCTGTTTCTGTTCCTGGGCAACGTACGCGGCGCCATCATCGTCACGCTCACCATCCCGTTTGCGCTGATGTTTGCCTCCATCTGCTTGAACATCAGCCATATTCCCGCCAACCTGCTTTCGCTGGGCGCATTGGATTTCGGCATGGTGGTCGATGGCTCGGTGGTCATGATTGAGAACATTGTGCGCCACTTGTCGAAAGAGGATGACACGCGCACCACCGGCAAGCGGATCCGCGAGGCGTCGTATGAGGTGTTGCGGCCGGTGTTCTACGCGCGCGGCATCATCATCGCGTCCTACCTGCCGATCTTCACGCTGCAGGCGGTCGAGGGCCGTCTGTTCAAGCCCATGGCCTGGACGGTAACGTTTGCTCTGGTCGGCGCGCTATTCTTCGCGATTGTGGTGGCGCCGGTGATGGCCGGCTTGATGTTTCCCAGAGGCGCGAAGGAATGGAAGAACCCCATCATGGAGTGGCTGGTCGACCACTACCGCGACGCGGTTCGTTCGGCAATTGTGCACCGCCGCACCACGGTTGGCATTTCGGCGGTGCTGTTCCTGATCGCGATTTATCTGACGATTGGCGGCCCCATCGGCTCGGAATTTTTGCCGCATCTTGATGAAGGCTCTATCTGGGCGCGTGGCACGCTGCCGCCGAGTGAAGGCCCCACCGCCAGCATTGACTTCGCCAACAAGGCACGCGTGGTTCTCGCCTCATTCCCAGAAGTGACTCAGGTGGTGAGCCAGACAGGCCGCCCCGACGACGGCACCGACACGGCCGGGTTCTTCAATACCGAATATTTCGTCGATCTCAAACAGAAAAAGGAATGGCGTCCGGTCTTCCATCGCAACAAGGAAGAGCTGATCGGGGCCATCGACAAGGAGTTGAGCAAGTTTCCCGGGGTCATCTGGAACTATTCCCAGCCCATCTCCGACAACATGGAGGAAGCTGTCTCCGGGGTGAAGGGCGAACTGGCCGTCAAGCTTTACGGTGATGACCTGCGCAAGCTTGAAAGCACCGCCGACAAGATTCAGGCCCAGATGGCGACCGTGCCGGGCGTGGGCGATCTGGGCATCTTCCGCGTCGTCGGCCAGCCCAACCTCAATCTTCAGGTCGATCGCAAAGCTGCCGCGCGCTGGGGCATCAGCGTGGCCGACGTGCAGGACGCAGTGCAGACCGCGGTGGGCGCCAACGCCGTGACCCAGGTGCAGCAAGGCGAGGCACGCTTCGACGTGACGCTGCGCTATCAGAAACAGTTTCGCGATACCCGTGAGGCGATTGAAAGCGTCCGCCTGCTGGCGCCTTCCGGTGAGCGCGTGTCGCTGGCGCAACTGACCAGAGTCAACACCGACGACGGCGCCGAGCAGATCAATCGCGAGGGCGGCCAGCGCTATATCGCCATCAAGTATTCGGTGCGCAACCGCGACCTCGGCTCAACCGTGGAAGAAGCCATCGCCAAGGTCGAACGCAACGTGCAGTTGCCTACAGGCTATCACCTGGAGTGGGCCGGCGAATACGAAAGCCAGAAGCGCGCCAACAAGCGCATGGCGCTGATTGTGCCCATCACTGTGCTGGCGATTTTTCTCATTCTTTACACCATGTTCCGGTCTGCCAAGTGGGCCATGGTAATTCTGGTCAGCGTGGTGATGGCGTCGATCGGCGGGCCGCTAGCGCTGTTCATAACGCACACCAACTTCTCCGTTTCCTCGGCCGTCGGATTTCTGGCATTGTTCGGCGTCTCGGTAGAAACCGGCGTCATCATGATCGAGTTCATCAACCAGCTGCGCGCCCGGCGCAAGGGCATGGAAGCATCCAATCCGGAGACCATTGTGGACGCCGCAGTGGCCGGCGCCGTGCTTCGCCTGCGTCCGGTGATGATGACCATGCTGGTGGCCACGCTGGGCCTGCTTCCGGCAGCGCTGTCGCACGCCATCGGGTCCGACTCGCAACGGCCGTTTGCAATTGTGATTGTCGGCGGATTGCTCGCCAACCTCATCATCGGCATCTTCCTGCTGCCAACGCTCTACGTGTGGATGGCGCGCGAAGACGATGTGCTGCCGGAAGTGGAGAACGGCCAGGAGTTCTGAAGGCCGCCCGACACGCCTTGCCCCGAGACGGGGTCGAGACGAGCTGGACATTCATCGTCAGGACTTTTCGACGCGGGCATGGTGCGCCGCGGCGAATCATTCCCGCGACCGTTCTCAACCTGCGGGCGAGCCTATCGGCCGCCCGTTCAACTGCAGAAGGCTGCCGGTCCTCTTAAATGAGGTCCCTTCGCTCAACAAAAAGCCCAGCTGGGCAGCTGGGCTTTTTGTTGTCAGTTGTACCAATCAGCCTACGGGCTGACGGTCTGGGTCGAGTGGTTGCCGTGGGGCACGGCGGCGAGCGCGGTCGGCGCGGCACCGGTAGGATAGGGGGTCGACTGCGTGGGTTTCAGCGCGCCGGTCGTTACGTTGAGATTGAAGCCGGAGACCGAGTCACCCTGGTTGTTGGCGGTGTAAACGAAGCTGCCCAGCGCGGGATCAACGATCACGGACATTGGCGTGGTGTCCGTCGAGTTGGTCTGGCTGCCGGAGGGGTTGACTGCTGCGGAAGGAGTTCCGGTGGTGAGGTCGATCACGTACGCCGAAACCGTAGAGTCGAGGCCGTTCGAGATATACATGAACTTCCCGCGTGGATCGATGGTGACGGAGTTGGGCTCGTTGCCGGTCTTGAAGGGGCCGTTGATGAGGAAGTCCAGTGTGCTGCCGCCCTGGATGGTGTAGCCGATGACTTGGTTGGAGGCGAAGTCGGTCACATACACAAAGCGATTGGTGGGGTCAGAAACAAGCGCCGATGGCTTGACGCCTGCCTTGTAAGGGCTCCCGCTTGCCACGCTCAGGGCGCCGCCGGAGCCGACAGAGTATCCGAACACCCAGCCCGGATTGGCTGTGCTGGTGGTGGTGCCGCCAGGGTTGTAGGCCGATTGGTCGTAGGCGGAAACGAAGACCGCATCGTTGTTGGCCAGCACGTTGACGCCGGTGGGCACGATCACGTCACTGGTGAAGCCGGGCACGGTGAGCGGAATGGTTGCTACCGCCGAGCCGATGGCGCCGCTGGAGAGTGAATAGACGGTCAGCACGGCGGGATTCGGCCCGGAGACCACGTAGAGGTAAGTGATCGCGGCGTTCACTGCCACGGAGACCGGCGAAGCGCTGGTGGTGACCATGTCTTTCTGCGAAAGGATGCCGCCGGCGTTGATGGCGAAATGCACCACGTTGTTGCTTGCCTGGTTGGCGACGTAGAGATTGGCAAAGTCAGTCGATGTGGCCAGGGAGACGGGGTTGTTGCCGCCGCTGGGAACATTGGCTGCGCCGGAACGCAGGGCGCCGGTCTCGGGGTCCGCATCGAAGGTTTGAATCTGGCCCGCGCTGCTGGTTCCTGATCCGGCGGAATCGGCTATAAAGACATAATCGATAGTGACGATCGCACAGGACGTCAGCAGGCTGGCCGCGAACAGGCCGATGATCGAGACCAGAAAAAGCTGGCTCAGTTTGTTGAACTTCATGCGCTTCCTTCGTCGTGGGCATCAGGAGCTAGCCCCAGAAAAACTCGTTTAAGTTGCCCCGCACTCATTGTAAAAGCCCGTTACGGGGTGTTGCGATCGCCTTTGGGCCGGACACCAGAGACCGGTGCGCCTCTACTTCGAACTGCTGCTCGTGCTGCTGCCGTGCGGAATCGCGGCCACCGCGGTGGGCAGCGCATTCGCGTTATACGGAGAGTTCTGCGAATTGATGAGTGTGCCCGCCGTCGTGTCGAGCGAAAAGCCGGACACCGAGCCGTTGACGCCATTCCCCAGAAAATTGGCGGTAAAGAGGAAATGGTTGGTGGATGGATCGATGCCGATAGCCATTGGCTGCGTGCCTGTGGCGAAGACTCCCAGACTGGTGAGGGCGCCGTTGCTGATCGAGTAGGCGGTCACGTTGGAGTCCCGGGCGTTTGCCACATACAGGAAGGGAAAGGTCGGGTCGGCAGCCACGGCGGAAGGCTGATTGCCGGTGGAGTACGGGCTGCCCGACAGTGGCGTCAGCGTACCGGAAGCAATCGAGTAAGCCAGCAACTTGTTGCTGGTTTGGTCTGTCACGTAAATAAAGCTGCCGGTCGAATCGCCGGTAACGGCCGAGGGACGAACGCCGGCTGCGAAAGGCACGCCGCCATTGAGCGGTGTAAGCGCGCCGCCGGAACCGACGGCAAAGCCGAAGACATAGCCCACGTTGGGACTGGCTGTCGAGTCATATCCGGTGACAAAAACGTAAGCCCCGGAACTCAGTGCAGTAATGGCGGTGGGGGTAATGACGTCCGATGTTGGGCCGGCCGCGCAGGTGGTAAAGTCGGTGGCTGAAATGTAGCCGTACTGGCAAAGCGGCCAGTAGGTGAGCGCGCCATTGGCGACCGGGGAACCCAGCGGGTCGCTGGGTGGAGAACCGGTACCAAGGACGATTGGGAATACTTCAAACGACCCCGAGCACGGAGCGGCCGTCGAGCAGGTGGGCAGCGGCTGGAAGGTGTCCAGCACGTACAGAGTGGTTCCGTTCACGGAAACACCGATTGGAAAGATGCCTGAGGTGTTGAACGTATTCTGCGGATAGAGCTTGCCATCGTTGCCGATAGCGAACTGCACGATGTTGTTGTCGTCCTCGTTCACCACATAAAGATTGAAATTGTCGCTGGAGACAGCTTCGGCCACCGGTTGGCGCCCCCCGGAGGGGAAGGGCGAGGTAGGAATCTGGCGCATAAAGCCCGACTCCTTGTTGATCTCGAAGACGTCTACCTGGCCGAACTGGTTGGCTCCGGCGGCCTGGGAGCTGGTGACGAAAACAAAATCCGTGGTGAGTGTCCCGCAGGCGGTAATCAGGGAAGCCGCTAGGAGACTGGCCGCGGAGACCAGCAGCAGCTGGCTCGATTTGTTGAACTTCATGCGCATCTCTCGTCAGGGGGCCGGGAGGTCAGGCCCCGAATATACCGGGTTTGGAATCGGGCGCGCGGCGAATGCAAACAGCAGTACGTCCGGCGATCGGCTGCGTTCTCTTGAAACTCCATCGGAACGGTGAGTTCAGGGCCGGGTAGCATGCCCGGTCGGCTTGCTGCCTGGCCCCGGGAAACCTTTGAAGCGGTGCAATACGTTCATGCCGTCCGTGTGCCCCTGGCCGCGGCGTACAAGCCAAGTGCCTTGACTCGAGCGGCCAAGGGACACACTGAGAAGTGAAATGCACTAGCTGGTGCGTCCATTTATGAGGCACCAGGTTGCCGGCCCCTCTAACGTAACCTGGCTGGTAACGCGCGGGTTATTCAGTGCGCCGGAGTTCGGGTCGACCACACGAAAGGTGGCCGCGGAATCGTTGAAGTCAGCCGAAAGAATGTACTGGTCAGATGGATCTTCCACCAGGCACTGCGGGCCTGAACCCGAACCATAGGGCTCACCGGCGATGAAACTGAGCTGGTGGGTCGTGGGGTCGATCACATAACCGGCAAGGCCGCTGCCCGAATTGGTTCCCTGCACGTTATTGCCCTGGTTGGCTACGTAAAGAAACTTGCCCTTGGACTCAACCAGCAGGTAGATCGGGTTGGCCAGAGTTGGGTCATCGGGCACTGCACCGCCGGTCTGGGCCTGCAACGCGCCGTTGGTTCCGACCGAGTAGGGGAGAATCTGGCTGGTCGCGCCGCTGCCAGGGACCAGTGTGCCCTCGTTGTCCAACACGTAGAGAAAGCCCGAGCCGGGCACCATCGCCGTCCCCTGGCTGATTCCGAGGGGCTGCGTGCTGTTCTGGTTGACGGTCAACTGGCCGGTGGTGGTGCTGTAGGTGTACGGGAAGGCCGCATCACCGGTGGCCGGCGTTCCTGCCAGTGTGATGACAAAGCCTGAAACCAGGGAGAAGTCGATGGGGTTGGCCGGGACCGGGAAGTAAGGCAGCGCAGCGCCGCTGGCGGACGTGACCTGGGCGTTTACGATCAGCGACAGGCGTCCGGTGGTCTGGTTGACCGTGAAGGCGGTTACGTCGCCGCACGAGGTGGTTGCCGCACCGAGCGCTTCCGTGCAGGAGTTGGTTTTCGCGGCCCCGCCGGTGATCGCGTTGCTGTCCGGCGCATCGTGGTCCAGTGCGAAAAGGAAGTTTCCGGTCGGGTCGCCCAGCAAACGGAAGGGGTTAATGCCTTGGGTAAAGAAGGTTTCTTGGGCCGTAAGGATGCCGTCGCCGCCCACCGCGAACTCCGTGATATTGGCGTTTTGGCAAGGATCGGCGGTGGTGCAAGTGGACCCGCCCGATGAATTTGTGCCCCGGTTCAGGACATAAAGGAATCGGCTGCCGGTGATCAATACGGCGCGAACCGGGTTGGCGCCACCGGAGGAAACCGGCAGCCCGTTGATCACGACAAGTTTCCCGGTGTTGTGATCGATTTGATAGCCGCTGAGGATTCCATTACCGTTGGATTGGTTCGTCACGGTACCCGTCACATACAAATAGCCGACTGTAAAGCTTTCGACGCAAGACGTAATGCTGAGGGCGACCACAGCAGAGATGGCGCTGATCAGAACTGCCTTGCCGAATTTCGTAAACTTCATGCGATTCCTTCATCCTGGTCAGGCGTGCGCCGCCAAGTTTGCTAATTCCACAGCAGAGCTGGGTTGGGATGGGTCCCTGCTGCACATTGTAAAAGCCAGGGGTCTATTGTGCCTAGTTTCCACATAAGACTGGGCAAAAGAGGGCACTTCCAGCACGACCCGGCTCGCAAAAAGTCCTGGACCAACGCCCGGCTGTCGGACAAGGGAAATTTCGGGTGCGGTCTCGGTTTTGACGCCGATCGAGCGAAAAAGGTCATCGCTCAACTTCAGGGAAGATGCCGAGGGGCGCCTGCCAGGCAGCGCCGGAGTGAGCCTCCGGCGCTGCCCAACGGCCTTCTACCAAACGCGGCAGGAGTTGACCGGGTACATGGGCTGCCCTTTGGAGCAGCCAAAGGCCTTGCCAAATTCGTCGAAGTTCTGCACGCTTCCGTTGGCGCGCCAGCGGCCCGGGGAGTGCGGATCGGTCAGCGCCGACTGCCGCGCCGAGGGCTCGGTCTGGTTCTGGCACCACACCTGGGCAAAGCCCAGGAAGTAGCGCTGCGCCTCGGTGTAGCCGTCGACCTTGTCATTGATGGACTTGCCTTCGGCTGCCAGCGTATCCAACAGCGCCATCCAGGCAATCCGCAAGCCGCCGTTGTCGGCCGTGTTCTCGCCCAAGGTGAGCTTGCCGTTCAGGTTCTGTGCCGGCACGTCCCCATGCGCGGGCGCCGCCTCGAAGCCGCTGTATTCGGTCGCCTCACAGTCGGTGCGCTCGTTGAAAGCCTTGCGGTCCTCCGGCGTCTGCCATTCGCGCAGGTTGCCGTGGCCGTCGTACTTCGATCCCTGGTCGTCGAACCCGTGCGTCATCTCGTGGCCGATCACCACGCCGATGCCGCCGAAGTTCACCGCCGGGTCCGCCGTGAAGTCGAAGAACGGCGGTTGCAGAATACCGGCCGGGAAGTTGATGTCATTCATCGACGGGCTGTAGTAGGCATTGACCGTCGGCGGCGTCATCCCCCACTCTTTCTCATCGACCGGCTTGCCCAGGTGATCCAGATTCCAGTTGCGCGAGAAAACAGCTTCGCGGCGAAGGTTGCCGATCAGTTCGTCACGGTTCACTTTGAGGGCCGAGTAGTCGCGCCAGTGCTCCGGATAGCCGATCTTGTTGCGAATCAACGACAGCTTCTCCTCGGCGTCCTTCTTGGTTTCCTCACTCATCCACGGCAGCGTCTTGATGTCGTCGCCCAGCGCTTTCTCGAGAGCCGCTACAAGCTGATCCATGCTGGCTTTGGCCGCGGGCGGAAAATTCTGCTTCACCCAGTCCTGGCCGACGGCTTCGCCCAGCGCCATGTCCGTCATGGCTGTGCATTGCTTCCAGCGCGGCGTCGGTTCCTGCTGCCCCTGAAGCGTCTTGCTGAAGAAGGCGAAGTTCTCATCGAAGTACGCCTTGGGCAGGTTGTTGGCCGAGTTGTGCAGGGTTTGCCAGCGGAAGTACGACTTCCAGGCGTCCAGCGGCTCTTTGTCGATCAGGTCGTTGAGGCCCTTGAAAAAATTCGGCGTGGACACATTCAGCGAATCGAAAGGCCGGATCTTGACTGCCTTGAAGTAGACGGTAAAGTCGAAGTTCGGAGCCAGCTTCTCGAAGTCGGCCACGGTGTAGATATGATAATGCTTCGCCGGGTCGCGCATCTCGGTACGGTCGGTGGATGCGCTGGCCAGCGCTGTCTCAATTTCGAGAACCGATGCAGCTTCCTTGGCTGCCTGTTCCGGCTTGTCACCGGCTAGGGTGAACATCTTGGTCATGTGATCGACATACTGCTTGCGAATCTCGGTGAATCGCTGGGTGTCCTTGATGTAGTAGTCGCGGTCGGGCAACGACAGGCCGCCCTGGCCGATCTGGGCAATTTGCTTGGTCGAATCCTTTTCGTCCTGACCCACGCCAAACCGGTAAAGCGGCGCCGGATCACCCTGCGCGACCAGCTCGCCGAGCATGGCGCCCAGTTGATGGGTGTCCTTCAGCTCGCCGATCCGCTTGAGTGCCGGTTCAAGCGGCTGCAGTCCCTTCTGCTCTACCAGGTCCGTATTCATGCAGGCCGAATAGTAATCGCCGTACTTCTTTTCGAGCGGAGTCTTGGGGGCCTTGGCTGCCGAGTCCAGTTCCTGCCACAGCAGATAGCGGTTGCGCTCGCCGAGCACGGAGAACGACCGCGCCCATCGCACCTGATCGCCCGGGATGGGGTTGTCCTTCATCCAATTGCCGCACGCATATTGATAGAAGTCCGTACAGGGGTCGGCAGTCTTGTCGATCGCGGAAAGATCAAAGCTCTTGGCCGCCGGCGGCGGCGAAGGCCTGGAGTTATCCGTTTGTGCGAACGCGGGAAGCTGGGCCAGCGCCGTCGCGCCGGCCAGCGTCAGAAGGGAAGCAATGCGAAAACTCGTCATCAAGGGATCCTTTTTGAATACAGCGTCAATGGGGCCTGGCCGTTCAGCGCTTGGGAGCGCACCAGAGCAGATCAGAATCAAATTGGGGGTAGCAGATTTCCAGCAAACTGTGATGCACAAGAGGCTATCACGCGCGGCGCGCGTCGATGAAGCGCCAGCCGCACGTTTCGAAATCAACCGGCCGCAAGGCCTTCGCCCCTGGAACTCGACCGCTTCTGGGGCCGTCTTCAACATGGCGGGCGAGTCTCCGGCGTCCGAGGCTCGAGGCCCCGATTCGAGGTTTCGACAGCCGGAAATGGTCTCTTGGCGATCACCTTGGCTTGGTCAGTATTGCCCATCCGAATGATGGAGAAATTGCTGCCCGAATCGACAATCTGGTTTTGCCATACCCCAAGTCCACGCCGGACAACAGAGCGCTGTCAGGCGGGTGAAAAAGTCAAACTCCAGCGCCACCAAAACGAACAGAGTCAGTCTTTACATCCCGCCCCGAATCCTGCCACACTAGGGAGTGGACACCCAGACAATCGTTATCCTTGATTTTGGTTCGCAGTATACGCAGCTGATCGCGCGGCGCATACGCGAGCAGAACGTTTTCTCCGTCGTGCTACCCTGCACGGTGCCCCTCACCGAGATTCAAGTTCACAAGCCGCTTGGCGTCATCCTGTCCGGAGGCCCGTCATCGGTCTATGATGACGACGCGCCGGCCGCCGATGCCGCCGTGCTCTCGATCGGCGTGCCTGTGCTCGGCATCTGCTATGGACTGCACTTCATCGTTCATCATCTGGGTGGCAAGGTGAAGCCGGCACCGCTGCGCGAATATGGCCATGCCGAAGTGGTGATCGAGGACCGCTCCACGCCCCTGTTCGCCGGACTGCCGGCCACGCTCGAAGTCTGGATGAGCCATGGCGACCAAGCCCAGGAACTTCCCGGAGGATTTCGCCGCACCGCTGTCACCTCCAACGCGCTGGCCGCCATCGCCAATGAGGACCGCCGCATCTGGGCGGTGCAGTTTCATCCGGAAGTGCACCACACGCCGCTCGGTGTGCAGCTGATCAAAAACTTCATCTTCAACATCTGCGGCGCCGCCGGCGATTGGACACCCTCGCATTTCATCCAGAGCACCGTTGAAGGCATTCGGGCCAAGGTCGGCAAGGGCCACGTCATCTGCGGCCTGTCAGGAGGAGTGGATTCCTCCGTGGCAGCGGTGCTGGTGCACAAGGCGATTGGCCCCCAGCTGACCTGCATCTTTGTCAACAACGGCGTCCTGCGCAAAAATGAATTCCAGAGCGTGCAAATGAACCTGCGCGACAAGTTGGGCTTGAACATCGTTGCCGTCGATGCGAGCGATCGGTTTCTCGCGCAACTGGCCGGCGTAACCGATCCTGAAACCAAGCGCAAGCGCATCGGCGCCGAGTTCATTGCTGTGTTCGACGACCAAGCCACGCGCATCGCCACCGAATCTGGCGGCGTGGATTGGCTGGTACAAGGCACCCTGTATCCAGACGTCATCGAGTCGTCCAGCGTCAAAGGTCCCAGCCAGACCATCAAGAGCCATCACAACGTGGGCGGCCTTCCCTTGCATATGAGGCTCAAGCTCATCGAGCCCCTCCGCGATCTGTTCAAGGACGAAGTCCGCCGCATCGGCCGCGATCTCGGCATGCCGGAAGACGTCCTCGGGCGTCAGCCGTTTCCGGGCCCCGGGCTCGCTGTCCGCATTCTTGGCGAAGTTACTCGGGACCGCGTTCGGCTTTTGCAGGAAGCGGACGAGATCGTCGTCGCCGAGATCAAAGCAGCCGGACTCTACTCCAAAATCTGGCAGAGCTTTGCCGTGCTTTTGCCGGTGATGAGTGTCGGCGTCATGGGCGACCAGCGCACCTATGCCTACACCTGCGCCGTGCGCGCTGTGCAGTCAGAAGATGGCATGACTGCCGACTGGACGCCACTGCCCTATGACGTGCTGAAGCGCATCTCCAGCCGCATCGTCAACGAAGTCCGGGGCATCAACCGAATCGTCTACGACATAACCTCGAAACCCCCGGGCACCATTGAATGGGAGTGAGGGGGGTGGGATGCCGTGGAAGGCTCTGGAGGGGGAATAGAGTAGGAAAGATAGAGGGGTACGGGATAGTTTAACGGACGTTGTGCGCCCGATTGTCAATTGGATCCGCCTCTTCATAATGCATTGATTTTTCGAAAGATCATTTCGAACAGCCGGAAGACCGCCGCGCGCAGCAAGACATCTTGACGGTGTTTTTAACGGTTACACAGTCCTCCCATTCGGGGCCACCGCCGAGCCAGGTTATCTTTTTGTCGTGCGATGGGAGCTTCCGAGCACTTGGAAACATAGGGCTGAAACAGAAGGCCCCACTTTTCTTAAATTTACGAGGAGTCAAAGCTCCTGCTTGACCGGATTCCTATGCTAGTTTACTCTATGCCTGATCGGGATATGCCAATGACATACTCTACGAAGACCGAGCCGCGCGACCTGTTTCGCGGGGCGCTGGAAATGATGATTCTTGAATCGCTGCGTCGCCAGCCGATGCATGGCTATTCGCTTGTTCAGCACATCAAGCAACGCTCCAACGAGCTGTTGCAGGTTGAGGAGGGCTCTCTTTATCCTGCCTTGCAGCGGATGCTGAGGGGGAACCTTGTCAAGGCGGCGTGGGAGATTTCCGCAAGAAACCGCAAAGTCCGCACCTACAGGATTACGCCCGCAGGAGTGCGGCACCTGGAGCGCGAAGTTTCAAGTTTTGAGCAGATGCTGAAAGGCATCAACCTCGTTCTTGCTCCCCACGAGTCCTAGGAGGCGACCATGAATTGGCTTCGTCAACTGATTGAACGCCGTCAGATTTACCGCGACCTGAACGAAGAGATTGACCAGCACCTTGCGGAGAAGGTTGAAGCGCTGGTGGTCGACGGAATGAGCCGCGAGAAAGCCGAGGTCACGGCGCGGCGCGCGTTTGGGAATGTAACCCAGATGAACGAGCGCGGGCGGCAAGCATGGATGTGGCCGAGGATTGAGAGCGCGCTTGCCGATGTCAAGTTTGCCCTGCGCAAGCTGAGAAGATCGCCGGGTTTTGCCCTGACCGCGATCATTACCCTGGCCCTCGGCATTGGGGCAAACGTCGTGGTGTTCAGCGTCATCAACGGGCTTATCTGGCGCCCGCTCGCGGTGCCTGAGCCGGCGAGCGTTTTCGAGGTTTCCCGCGCCAAGCAGGGAGGCGACTCGCAGTCCTACCCGGACTATCGGGATTTTCGTGACCGCGACAAATCGTTCAGCGGCCTGGTGGCTGCAAAGTACATGCGGGCCGGGCTCACGGTTGGCAAATCGACCATGCGAAGCTGGGGCCTGGCGGTTTCAGGCAACTACTTTGACGTGCTGGGCGTGCAACCGGCCGTGGGCCGCTTTCTGCATGCGGGCGATGAGCGCGGGCTGGGTTCGGCGCCGTATATCGTGCTGAGCAACGACTTCTGGCGGAGGCAGTTCAACTCGAACGCGAGCGTTGTCGGGCAGACGGTCAAACTGAACCAGCACTCGTTCACCGTGGTTGGAGTTGCCGGGCGGGATTTCAGCGGGACGAGTGCTTTTTACTGGCCCGATTACTGGATTCCAATTGCCAACGCGGAGCAGGTGACGGGGTGGAGCGACTATTGCTGCCGCGACCATCTGTCCATGGAGATTCTGGGGCGGCTGAAGCCGGGAGTAACGCCCGAACAGGCCACGGCAAGTTTGAATTCGCTGGCTGCCCAGATGGCGAAAGAGGACCCCAAGGATGAAGGGCTGGCTCTTCGCGTGCGGGAACCGGGACCCGCGGGAGATGAGACCGACCCCACGAAGAAGGCCCTGCTGGGCATTATGCTTCTGGCATTGCTGGTGCTTTTGGCGGCTTGCGCGAACCTGGCGAGCATTTTTGCGGCGCGTGCCGCGGACCGCAGCAGGGAACTGGCGATCCGGCTAGCGATCGGATCGACCCGATGGGTTGTGTTGCGGCAACTGCTGACCGAAGCGGTGATTGTTTCCTCTGCCGGGGGCATCGTGGGATCCTACTTTGCGCGGCTGTTGCTGGGCGCCTTGAGCCACTGGCAGCCCTTTGGCGATGTCCCCACGTACTTCGGAATTGTTCCGGATACGCGCGTTTACCTTGTCGCGTTGGGGTTGTCGGTTGCCAGCGGCATTCTGTTTGGTCTCCTTCCGGCGCGACAGGTGTGGCGCACCGAGGTGGTCAACGCGATCAAGGCCGGTTATGTGCGGAGCGACTCGTTTCGGCGCTTCGCGCTGCGGGATTTGCTGTTGGTGGTGCAGATTGTGGTCTGCACGCTGCTGGTTACCGCTTCCCTGGTAGCAGTCCGCGGCTTGATGCTAGGCTTCAAGTTGCCGCTGGCGTTTGAGCCAGAGGGCGTGACGGTGGCGCAATCCGATTTAAGCATGGCCGGATACACAGGTCCGCAGTCGCTGCCGGTGCAGAGGCGGATGCTCGATCGAGCCGCGGCGATCCCAGGCGTGACATCGGCTGCAGTCTCCGACGCGGTCCCGTTTATGGGGGGCGGCGACTGGTTTGTTTACAAATGGGGAACCACGGAGTTTCTGCCGGCACGGATGGCCTTTGCGGCGAATACGTTTTTGATCTCCCCCGGATATCTGCACGCGGCAGGAACGCAGCTGCTTGAAGGGCGCGACTTCAGTTGGGACGACAACGGCAGGTCGCCGAGGGTGGCGATCGTGAACCGAACGTTTGCACGCAAGCTTTATGGCGATGCGCCGGCCATCGGGCAGCGCTTCGCTCTGTGGGCAACGGCGAAGTACGTGGTTGTGGGAGTGGTGGAAGACGGCAAGTATGAACAGGTGAGCGAAGACCCGCAGCCGGCGATGTTCATTCCCCTGGCGCAAGGAGTGGGCGAGGTGATGTCGACCAGCACGTCCGTTGTGGTGCGCTCGCAGTTGCCGGACAGCCAGATCGCGCCCGCGCTGCAGCGCGCGCTGGCCGGCGTGGAACCGGGCGCGCCAATCATTGTGACCACCTGGGCCGACGCGATTGACCGGGCGATGGTGTTTGCCCGCGCCGGAGCCATGGTCCTGAGCGTGATGGGAATGCTGGCCTCGATGCTCGCGATCACCGGAACCTTCGGCATGGCTTCGTACTCGGTCTCGAGGCGCACCAAGGAACAAGGTATCCGCATGGCCCTGGGCGCTGGGCGGATGCAGGTGTTGCGCGCCAGTTTGCACCGGCCGGTGCTTTTGCTGCTTGCCGGATCGGTGGCCGGGATAGTTGCCGGGCTGCTTGCCACGCGCATTCTCGCGCACCTGATTTCCTTTGCAACACCGCGCGATCCGCTGGTGCTGGCAGGAGTGTTGCTGACGATGATGTTTGTGGGAGTGGTGGCCACCTGGATTCCGGCGCGGCGCGCGCTTGGTATCGATCCCGCTCAGCTCTTGCGCGAATAGTGAGGATCGAGAATCTCATCTGGGAACTGGCCAGCCTCGGAGACATGGGGGCCGGAACGCTTTTTGCCCGATCCAATGATTGCCGTTACAAGGGCTGCTGTTCGAAAGCCATGCCACCCCAAAGGGCACGGTCCCTGCTGCGAGCTCAGCTTCATCGGCAAGGCCAAGGGCATTTCAAAGTTCGGCCTGCGAACAAGCCCTGCCGGCTTTTTGCGAGGAGCTGAAGAACTGGCGAGTCACGGTAATTGGCGGCCTGCGGGTGGCAACGGATTTTTGCGATCACCGTTTCGCGAGTCGTTGCGGAGCCTTGGCTTGGCTCATCTGAATCACTTGCCTGCGATTTCGGTGCGCAGCGCCGCCATATCCTTTTGCAGCGCGTCGAAGCGGGTCAGTAATTCGGCGTGCCGTTTGTCTTCGGCCGAAGGCTCGAACCCTTCGACATAAAAAGTTCCGTTGGGCTCCAGCACGCATTGGCGCACTGCGTGGAAGTCCTCGAAGCCCTGGCGATGAATCACCGACAGCAGCTCCTCGCGCGTAAGGGCTTCGCGGCCCATCGCCTCCTTGTCCAGCTGGCCGTTGCGGATCAGCGTGTCGGAACGCCCTTCGAGAAGGCGATTCAACTTCGGCGTGCGAAACAGGACCCGCACCACAAGCCAGTTAATCGCCAGCAGACCAAACGCGCCAATCACGCCGCCGGTGACCGAGTTGTCGTCGCCAATGATGGCGTTTTGCACCGTGTTCGAAAGCGAGAGCAGGACCACCAGGTCGAAGGGGTTCAGCTGCGCCAGTTCGCGTTTGCCGAACAGGCGCAAGAGCAGCACCAGGACAAGGTAGACAATGACCGGACGCGCCAGCTTCTCCAGGATGGGAAGTGGCAGATGGAACATGCTGTCAAACATGGACGGGTGCATGAGATGAGCATAGATGCCCATCGAGAGATTCGCGCGCAAAAAATTGAGAAAACCGTCCTGGTTTGACTCTGCTAAGACAGCGTGGCTTGGAAATAGGGGAGCGATTTAATGAGCCCGTCGGCCAGCGCAATCTGCGGCTCCCAGCCGAGCAGCGTCCGCGCCCTGGTAATATCCGGTTGCCGGCGAGCCGGGTCATCCTGCGGCAAGGGCGCAAAGCGCAGCGCGCTTTTTGAGCCGGTCGCCTTCAGCACTGCCTGCGCGCATTCCAGAATCGTGAACTCGTTCGGATTGCCGATGTTGACCGGCAGATGCTCCTCCGAGCGCGAAAGCCGCACCATCCCTTCGATCAAATCGTCGACATAACAGAAGCTGCGCGTCTGGTGTCCCTCGCCGTACACCGTCAGCGCCTCACCGCGCAGCGCCTGCATCATGAAGTTTGAAATCACGCGTCCGTCTCCCGGATGCAGGCGCGGGCCATAGGTATTAAAAATGCGAACCAGGTGCGTGTTGAGGCCATGGGTGCGGTGATAGGCCATCACCAGCGCCTCGGCGTAGCGCTTGGCCTCGTCGTACACCGAACGCGGTCCCACCGGATTCACATTGCCCCAGTAGTCTTCCTGCTGCGGATGAACAAGCGGGTCGCCGTAACACTCCGACGTTGACGCATGCAGAAACCCCGCGCCATGGCGCAGGGCAATTTCGAGCGCGTTCCCGGTGCCCACCGCGCCGACGCGCAGCGTCTCAATGCCCATGCGCAAATACTCAGGCGGGCTTGCCGGCGAAGCAAGATTGAAGACGTAGTCCACCGGTCCTGGATCGAAGGTCTGGCAGATGTCCCGCTGCTCAAAACGAAAGCGCGCTTCGTTTGCCAGATGGGCCAGATTATCGAGATCGCCAGTGGAGAGATTATCGACTCCGAGAACCGAATGACCTGCGGCCAACAGGCGATCGGTGAGGTGTGAGCCGAGAAATCCGGCCGCGCCGGTAACAAGAATGTGCATGCAGTCAAGTCCAGTTTTACCCGGCTGGAAGCCGGATTTTGATCCGGTTGAGAGTGGAAGCTTGGACGCGTCAGGTGGTCGAGAGCGAGTGCCAGAGCAAGGCCTGACCCTTACGATCCCATCCCGCGCGGCTTGCCCTGTTGCGCGTGATAGCGAGCCGGCCGGCCTACGCTGACATAGGTAAATCCGTGATCCTGCATCTGCTGCGGCTTGTAAAGATTGCGGCCGTCAATCACGATGGGAAAGCGAACGGCCTGGTTGAGGCGCACCAGATCGATCCTTGCAAACTCCTTCCAATCGGTCAGTATCAACACCGCGTCCGCGTCCTTGGCGGCCCCGTAGAGATCCGCCGCATAATGCATTTTTTCTGAAGGCGGCAGCACCGCCTTGGCGCGCTCCATGGCTGCTGGGTCATAGGCCGTAATTGTGGTGCCCGCCTCGAGCAGCTTCTTGATCACCACGAGGGCAGGGGAGTCGCGAATGTCATCCGTGTCGCCTTTGAATGCCAGGCCCAGCGCCGCGAGCCGCTTGCCGCGCAAGGTCCACAATGCGGCCAGAACTTTGTTGAAGAAGATGTCCCGCTGGGTTTCATTGATCTTGCGAATCTCATCGAGCAGCTGAAAATTCACGCCTTGCTGCTGCGCAACCCAGTGAAACGCGGCCACATCTTTGGGGAAGCACGAACCGCCGTAGCCCAGGCCCGCGCGCAGGAACTTGGGACCGATGCGGCTGTCCAGGCCCATGCCTTCAGCGATGTCTTCAATGTCCGCGTCCACCGATTCGGCCAGGTTGGCCACTGCGTTGATGAAGGAAATCTTCAGCGCCAGAAAGGCGTTTGAGGCATGCTTGATGATCTCCGCGCTCTGTGCCGAGGTGACCAGAAGCCGTGCCGGACGGATGGCGCTGCACATGCCCGGCAAAGCGCCGGGCTGATCGTAATAGCTTCCTGAAGTAAGCGGCTCATAAATGCGCCGCAGCACATCGGCACAGCGCTCATTGTTGGCGCCCACCACAATGCGGTCCGGATGCAGGAAGTCGATGACCGCCGTGCCTTCGCGCAGAAACTCCGGGTTTGACACCACGTCAAAGGTCTTCGGATCGACGCCATGGCGATGCAGCACACGGCTGATCCACTCGTTGGTGTAGACCGGCACCGTGCTCTTCTCAACCAGCACTTTGTAGGAATTCACGTGCCGCGCAATCTCGGAAACGACCGCTTCCACGTACGACAGATCGGCAGCGCCCGTATCGCCCTGCGGCGTCCCAACGGCAATGAAGATCGCCTCGCTTTGTTCCACTGCGCCGGCCAGATTGCTGGTAAATTCGACGCGCTGTCCCAGGTGCTTGGCCAGCAACTCGGGCAACCGGTCTTCGAAGATTGGCACGCCGCCCGAGCGCAGTGTCTTGACTTTGGCATCGTCGTTGTCCACGCAGGTGACCTGGTGGCCCATTTCAGCAAAGCAGACGGCTGCAACCAGTCCAACGTACCCGGAACCAATTACACAGATGGAAACTGAGTTCGACATGCGCGGCATTCTCTCGTTTTTTGCTCTTCCAAAAACTCAACGGTTCTGTTGTTAAGTCGTTTTGTCTCTATCAAGGCTAACCGTTCAAGGCAGGATGAGCAAATGCGGCCAGAACGGGCAACTTTGCCGCGGCTGGCTCGCACCTCCTATGATTTCCTGATGGAAGAACACGAGAGCGAACTGTCCCGGCTCGTCGATCAGCTGAACCGCTCGGCCACCGTCGCCAAGTCCGGCGAGAAGCGATCCATCGACCAGGTTCTGGCCGCAGCGGTCCACAGCAATGCTTCAGACATCATCCTGGTGGCCGGCTCGCCCGTCACCCTGCGGGTGAATGGAGACCTGACCGCTGAGCAGGCGCCGCCCCTGTCCGCGGAAGCCATACGCGGATTGCTTCTGCCTCTTTTGTCGGTGGCGCAAACCGAAGAGCTTCACCAACGTAAATGCGTCGACTTCTGCTTCGTCCGCGGTTCGACGGGTCGCTTTCGCGCCAACTTTCATTCCCAGCGCGGAACCCTGGCTGCCTCCATCCGGCTGCTGCCGGCGCAGATTCCGACTCTCGAAACGCTGCACCTGCCCGCATCCCTCGGCATGCTGGCGGAGCGCCGTCAGGGCCTGGTGCTGCTGACCGGCGCCACCGGCTGCGGCAAAACCTCCACCATGGCTTCGCTGATTGACCGCATCAATGCCAGCCGCCGCGATCACATCATCACGATTGAAGATCCGGTCGAGTATCAGCACACGAATCGCAAATCTCTCGTCGAGCAAATCGAACTGGGAACCGACACGCTTAGCTTTGCGCAGGCGGTGCGCGCCGTACTGCGCCAGGATCCGGACGTCATTCTGGTGGGCGAAATGCGCGACAGTGAAACCATGGCCGCCGCGCTCACCGCGGCCGAAACCGGCCATCTGGTCCTTACTTCGTTGCACACCAACGACGCCGCGCAGACCGTGTCCCGCATTCTCGATACTTTTCCTTCCGGCTATCAATCACAGATTCGCCAGCAATTATCTCTGGCGCTACTGGCTGTCATTCAGCAGCAACTGCTGCCTGCCGCCAACGGAGTCGGCCGTTATCCGGCGATTGAAATTCTCGTGGCAACCAGTGCCATCCGCAATCTGATTCGCCGCGGCGACGATCATCAGCTGCGCGCCAACATTGAGACCGGTCGATCCGAAGGCATGTTGACCATGGAGCAGTCGCTGGCCGAGTTGGTGCGCGCCGGCCGCGTCTCCCGTGAAACGGCCTACGCGCATTGCAATCACCCGGAAGACTTGCGCCGCCACATGGGCGCCTAGATCTTCATTCGCCGGTCGGTGAGCGCAGACCAACCGGCTCGGAGGAGGGAATCAGCGATGAGGATGGGATGGCGGGAAGCCGTAGTTGCATATATTCGCGCCGAGGCCTTGCCGGTGGACAAGTTCGGCCATCAGCCGCGGCTGTATGCGCTTGCCTGCCGTGTAGGCCAGGACGCAGACTATGACGACGAAATTGTGTTCGCCGCGACGTGGATACACGATCTCGGCGTCTTCACCGGTCATCGGCCCCAGGATCTGGACCAGTTGGCGCGCTGGGATCATGTGCCCTACACCATTGCGCGAGGCCGCGAACTGCTGGCCGGCTGGGGATTCCCTCTCAGCAAGCTGGACGCGGTTGCCGAGGTGATCCGGACGCATCAGCCCAGAGAAGAACCGCATACGATTGAGTCGATCCTCGTCCGAGATGCGGATATTCTGGAGCAGTTGGGAGCTGTTGGCGCCATGCGGGCAATTGCCAAGATCGGCCGCGACAGCCGCTTTCCAACATTTTCCTCAGTGGTGCCCGTCTTGCAACGCGCCGTCGACCAATTGCCGCCCCAACTGCGCACCAGCAACGCGCAGCAACTGGCTGCGCCTCGCGTGGAAGCTCTGCGCGTGTTTTTGGCCGCTCTTCAAGCCGAGGCTGGCGCGCTGCTTCACTAATATCTGTGCTCATCCGGCGGGAGCCGATCCGGGGAGAAAGTTCGAGATCGCAACACTGCTGGTCGCGATCGGCATCGGAGGCAACACCGCGGTCGGATTTCGCCAGGACCACTTCCTTGAGGACGACCCCGCAATTTGCATTCGGCCGCTCCGGCAATCGTTCTGCTCGTTGTCGCCGCTTTTCTGCTCGGCAAATCAGTTCCCGGAAGCGCCGGCGTCCGGACGAGGCACCTCTGGGGGCTCGGTGTCCTGGCATGAGCGGCGGGGGTGAGCCATTTTGCTGCTGCCCAAGGCATGGGACGGATGGGCCGTCGGCGCTATCCTGATGCTTCGAGCTGGGCGTCGGAGCGCTGGTACTCCGCTGGTCGAGCCGCAGTTGCTGGGGCCTGAGGCGCAAGCTTGGGCTGGCTCGAGGCGCCGCGCTCGCCCATGCCTGGCACGCTTTCATCAAGAATCCGGCGATCGGCGGGGCCGGGATCAAGTTTCGCGTCGGCAAAGCATTTTCCGCCGCCGGCCAAGTCGTGCTGATCGCGTTTGCCGCCAAACGCGTCTTCGCCCCGGCGACGGTTCCGCGCCAGGGCGAGGAGATTGAGTTGCCGAAGCCATAGTGGCATTGCTCTGAACTATTTGACACCTTATGACGGGAGAGCCATTTGACCCAGCCCTGACTCCGCTTTGCCGGTTCGAGCCATATGGACTGGCTAGCTCATTCAGGCCGTCGCCCCGGTATGAGCGGCCGGCTGATAGGTTCCCGGCTCGGTGCGAAACGCGATCGCGATCCGGTTCCAGGCATTGATATAGGTGATGGCCAAAGTCAGCTTCGCCAGTCCCGCTTCGCCAAACTCGGCCAGCGCTTCGTTGTACAGGAAGTCTGGTGCATGGCCTTGCTGGATGTTTGTAATGGCCTCGGTCCAGGCCAGTGCAGACCGCTCCCGCGCCGTGAAGAAAGGTGTCTCGCGCCAGGCGGAAAGCGCATACAGCCGCTGCTCGGTTTCGCCGGCAGCCCGCGCATCCTTGGTGTGCATGTCGATGCAGAAGGCGCAGCCATTTATGACTGATGCCCGAAGGTTCACCAATTCCAGCAAGGAGGGCTCCAGGCCGCTGCCGCTGATCGTCTTTCCGAAGTTTGTAAGTGCTTGAATCCCTTCCGGAAATGCCTTCCCATATCGCATCCGCTGTGACATCTGTTGATCCCCTTTTCAGATTGGATGCCCAGCTGCCGGAAATTGCTTCCGGCTGCGCGCCATCGCAGTGTTGGCAGTCGATAATGATTCCAGCGAGGAGCCGCAAGCATCTTAACAGTGCGTGCGGAACTTTTTCCGGGCGTTGGGGTTCGCAGATACGACGGCTCCCGTGAAAACCCGTCTAAAAGCTAGAAGCTCCAATGAAGCAGGGCAGACGGATCGGGAGAAGCACCTCAGGAAGAGGAGAACTGAGTCATGAATGAGTCATTTTTGAAGAAAGCTTCCAGGCAACTTCTAGTCGGTGCCGGATTGGTTGCCCTGTGCGGTGCGTTACCTGTGGCCCAGGGACAGGATTCCGGTGCTGCGACCGCGCCCGCCGGCCAGCGTTCCGATGGACAGATTGAAATGGACGTCGTCCATGCGCTGGACGCGTCCAAGGCCCTAACGAACGATCTGATCACCGCAGCTACGATCCAGGGCGAAGTCACGCTCTCCGGCACGGTTGCTTCGGACAGCTCCAGGCAGCTGGCAGAATCCATCGCCGCGCACGTACCCGGCGTCAGCAAGGTCAACAACAACCTCAAGGTGGGTAATCCCCAGCAGGCGCAGGACGCCCAGGCGCCCGACCCCAATGCACAGCAGGCCGACAATCAGCCTGATTACGGGGCCCCGGCGCCGCCTCCGGCTCCGGGCGACGTGCAGCAGCCGATGCCGAATCAGGGGCAGGCAACGTCTCCCTATCCGCCCGCGCGCCCGCAGTACTCGCCGCAACCCCAATATCCCCAGCAGGGTCAGTACCCCCCGCAGTATCCTCCCCAGCAGGGCCAGTACCCCCCTCAGGGACAATATCCCCCGCAGGGCCAGTACCCCCCGCAGGGACAATATCCCCAGCAGTATCCACCCCAGCAGGGCCAGTACCCCCCGCAGGGCCAGTATTCTCAGGGGCCTCCGCCTCCGCCACCCGGTCCCAGGTATCAGCAGCCCACGGGGCCAGTCACCATTCCCCAGGGTACCCTGCTTCAGTTGCGGACCAGCGAAGGCCTAGCCAGCAAGAAGGCGAAGGACGGCGAGCCGGTGCAATTCACCGTCATCCGTGACGTAGCGGTGGGCGGTGTCCTGGCCCTGCCGAAGGGCGCCACTGTCCACGGCGTGGTGTCGCAGGTCAAGAAAGTGGGCTCGGGCGATCTTGGCGGCAGTTCCGAACTGGCTCTCAAGCTGACCTCGCTCGATCTGGGCGGCCAGAACTACCCGCTGGACAGCGATCAGTTCAAAGTTAAGGGGCCGAGCAAAACCGGCCAGACGGTCGGCAGCGCGGTCGGCGGCGGTGTTTTGGGCACCATCATCGGTTGCGCAGTGGGCCGCGGTGTCGGCTGCGCCGTGGGCGCCGGTGCCGGCGTGGCGGCAGGCACGGCAGCCTCAGCCGCTTCTCCCGGACCCCAGGTTTGGATCCCGGCCGAAGCGCTGGTTACCTTCCATCTGAACACGCCGCTCACCGTAAATCCGGTAAGTTCGCAGGAAGCGGCGCGGTTGGCGCAAGGGCTCTATCCCGGCGGTCCGAGCCTGTATCGCCGCGGACCCTATGGTCAAACTTACTATGCAGGTGCGTATCCGTACGCGTATGGCCCGGTCTACTACCGACCCTATTACGTATCGGACGGCTACTACTACTGGCGCTGACAGTGAAGAACTTGCGGTCCTTAAGCAGCACAGAACGGGCATCCCGATCGGGGATGCCCGTTCTGCCTTTCCCATAGGCTCGCTGTGCCGCGATGCCGATCCAGCGTTTTACGACTCTCGGTCGTCTATAATGACAGTGAATCGCGCCAAATAGAAAACCGCGCGAGAATTGCGCACTATGGGGAGCTTTGCAGCCGTGGCCGTCGGGCCCGTGCCGGCCGCAGACATCCACACCATCAAAGCGCGTAGAGAGCAGAAGGTTCAAGTCCATTCATGATTCGTTTCCTGCAAAGAGACAGCCGCGTCGTCAAGGCATTTTTCGTGGTCATCATCGGCATGGCCTCCATTTCCATGGTGGTGTACCTGATCCCCGGCCTCACCGGCCAGGGCGCCGCCGCGGCTGACACCTATGCCGTTGTCTATCCCCACTGGTACAGCCGGCTGCTTTCATCCGGTTCCTCGGTCAGCCAGGTGAAGGTGGAGAAGATGGCCCGGGCGCAGCTGGCGCAGCAGCGCTACCCTGACAACCCGATGATCCTCGGCCTGTTCGAGCAGCGCGTCGGCCAGCAGCTCATCCAGCAGCAGATTCTGCTTGACGAAGCGAACAGACTCGGCATTCGCGCCACCAGCGACGATGTGCGCCAGTATCTGCAAACCGGCGCGGCCGGCCAAGTACTTTTCCCCGGAGGCAAGTTCATCGGCGAGGACCAGTATGCATCCATGATCGCCACCCGCTTCAATCTCTCGGTCGCGGAGTTTGAAGACGATGTCAGGGACGACATCGTCATCCGTCGTCTTGAGGCGTTCATCACGGGCGGCGTCAGCGTCGGCGAACAGCAAGTCCGCGACGACTATCGCAAGGGCGCCATCAAGATCAAGTTCGACTATGCGGTCATCTCCGCCGACGACATTCGCAAGGGTATCAACCCGTCTGACAGCGATCTGGAAGCCTTCTTCAAGAAGAATGCGCCGCGCTACGCCACGGCTGTACCGGAAGAGCGTAAGATCACTTACTTCGCTTTCACGCCCAACGATCTGCCCGGTGGCGTTCCGCAGCCCACACAGGCCGAAATTCAGGCCTACTTCAATGCCCACCAGAGCGAGTACTCTACGCCCGAGCAGGCCCGTTCGCGGCACATTCTCATCACCGTGCCGGCCGGCGCCGACGCCAAAACCGATGCCGCAGCCAAGGCCAAGGCCGAAGACATTCTCAAGCAGATCAAGGCCGGGGCCAACTTTGCCGACCTGGCCAAGCAATATTCTGACGATCCGGGAAGCAAGAACTCCGGCGGCGAGTTGCCCTTTGCACAGCACGGCACCATGGTTCCTGAATTCGACAAGGCCATCTTCTCGCAGAAGATTGGCGATACCGAGATCGTCAAGAGCCAGTTCGGCTATCACATCGTGCAGGTGGAAGAGCGCAAGGCCGCCCATGCGCAGGACATCAGCGAGGTGCTGCCCACCATCCAGGCCACGTTGATCCGCCAGAAGGCCGCCGCTGCCGAAGAAGCCTACGCGCGCGCCCTGGCTACCGAGGCTGGTAAGACCGGCATGCAGAACACCGCCGCCATCCACCATCTTGAAGTCGTGACCACGCCGCTGGTTGGCCGGCAGGGCGTCATCTCCGCATTGCCGGACGGCGCGCAGATGCTGACCAAAGCCTTTGAGGCCAAGCAGACCGATCCGCCGCAGTCCGCGTCCACCGGTGAAGGTTACGCCATCTTCCAAGTCACCGGTATTCAGCCCGCACATGCGCCCACCTTCGCCGACTGGAAGTCGCATGTTCTCGATGACTATCGCAACGAGCAGGTGCAGCAGCTGCTGGCCGCCAAAACCAAGGAACTGGACGACAAGGTCAAGGCCTCCGGCGATTTGGCCAAGGCTGCCAAGGAAATGGGCGCAACTGTCAAGACCAGCGACTTGGTTGGCCCCGATGGACAGGTTCCCGATCTCGGACAGGTGGCGCAGGTCGCTCCGCAGTTAATGGACCTGAGCGTTGGTGCTACCAGCGGCCCCATCAGCACCGAGCGCAACGGCATCGTTGCCAAGATCCTCGACAGGCAGGAACCCAGTGCCGAGGAGATTGCCAAGAACTTTGACCAGACGCGCGACCAGCTTCTCGAGCAGCGCCGCTCCGACGCATTCAACGTCTTCATGAGCGGCATCATGGCTGACTACAAGAAGAACAACCGTATCCGAGTCAACGCCAAGGCGCAACAGGGACCGCAAATCCCGGGGATGTAGAAGGCAACGAGCGAAAAGGAGAAAATGCCCACAGCCAGCTCGGGTTGCGGGCATTTCCTGCTTGAGTGCGCCGACTCAAACATGCACGGGCTCAGGCCTGTTCCGCGGTACACGGTTCCTTGGTCGCCGCAATCACGGCCGGCACCGGTCGTTTCCCCAGCTTGAGCAGCACCAACCCAGCCAGGACAACGGCAACTGCGGTCCCGTTGGGGATAAACTACCGCAATCCGACTGTCTGGTATGGCAGTCCTGTGCTGGGCCAATGATCCGGTTGCGCTTCCACGTTGGGCGCAATCGAAACCCCCGGCGCTCTCGCCGGAACTACGCTCACATTCCAGCCGTCCACAACCACCTGCGCGTCTTCTCCCCGGAAATCGCCTGAGGAGGCATCGAGCGTGATGGTGCGGGTTTCATTACCCACCAGCGAAAGGTAGTTGTCGCTGGCAAACACCGGCAGCACGCGCTCGCCGGAGTGCCCATGCCGCAACTGCAGATGCGCAAGCAGGGCAATGTTTCGCGTCGGATTGTGCAAGGTCACCGTAACCACGCGGCGTCTGTCGACAACCCTCTGCTCAACCTCGGCCTCCAGGGTCACCGGCGCCATCTTGTTCAAGTCAAGAAATGTTTCCGGCCCGCCCGCAGGAGCGCGCCAGTAAAAGTTCGACGAAACCAGCTTACCCTGGGCGTCGTCGAGATCGAGCTTCACAAAGTGCGTGCCGGCAAGCGAGGGCGGAAATTTCACCGGCCCCAGTTCCGCTTCCGACGACGCAGCAGCCGCGGCCTTGACCTGGTATGCAGAAGCCAGCGAACCGTCGAGGTCGTAGATCGATACATGCACCGATGCGCCGTCGAGTGGCCGGGGAAGATTGTTGATCAGCTCAAGCTCGCCCGTAGCCTGGTTAAATTGCACATGCACCAGTTCCCCTGCATGCTTGACGCCGAACAGCGCCGCGTTCGGCTCCAGGTCGTAGTGGTAAAGCTGCCACACAAAGCTCGGCTGCGCCGGGTTGCTCATCCACGTAATCACGGCCGTGGTTGGATGGAACATCTGCGCATTGCGGCCTTCATACATGGCTCGATACGCTTCGTAATTCATCATCTGCGCCTTACGCACAAAGTCGGCAAGATTGCTGACCGGCCCATAGCGCTCGGCCACCTCGGCGGGATAGTCCTGTGCGCCGGAGTTGCTGCGGGCAAAATCATGCTCCGCCCAATCGTCGTTAATCGTTTCCCAGTCCTTCTGCGGCATCATGCCGTGAACCGACTCAAGCGTGGGCACGGAAACCGACCCTGTCTCGGTCTTGAAATAGTCGTCGGTGATGGTGTAAAACTCGCGTGGCGTGCGCCACGAGTAAGGCCCGTGCGACCGCACGCCGGCACCATCGGTTGAGCTTGGTTGATAGCGCCGTGTCGGCTCAAGCTCAGCCATCAGCTTGCGCAGTGCCGCATCAATCTGCTCGGGAGGAAAGCCCTCGTTCCGCGCGCACCATAGCATGATCGCCGGATGATTGCGGAAGCGCAGAATCTTGTCCCGCACATTGGCAATGTAGCTGTCCAGATCACTCGGGTCCGGTCCGTCGCCGGGGTTGGGCTGGAAGAACTCATCCCAAACCAGAATGCCGTACTTGTCGCACAGTTGGTAGAAGTCTTCGCCCGTGCTCTGTCCTACCCAGTTGCGAATCAGGTTGAGGTTGGCCAGCTGGTGCAGGCGAATCTCGGCCTCCAGACGCTCGCGAGGAATGCGTTTGAGCCCCTCGTCCAATCCCCAGTTGCCGCCGCGAATGAAGATCGGCACGCCGTTGACGGAGATGGTCAGCGTCTCGGCGCCGGGAACGCTGTAGCTGATCTTGCGCACGCCAAAGTTCACGTCCGCGGCGTCAGAAACCGTCTGATTCACCTTGAAGGCCAGGTGCAGCCTGTACATATTCTGGGCGCCGTAACCATTCGGCCACCACAACCGCGGATGATCCAGGTGCAGCACCGGCGTGCTCTTTCGGTCGAAGCTCACCAATTGCGTGCCGTGTGATGCCAGCGTCACTTCCTTTTGAAATGTAATGGTCCCAATGCTACCGGCGAGCGTGCCCGTCACCGGCTTGTCGGTCACATTTTCAACCGTCGCTTCGATGCCGATGTCGGTCGAGTCGGTGCGCGGCAGCGGCAGATCTGTCGTGACCAGCGGATTCTTCACCACCACCGGCCCGCTTGCTGACAGGAATACTTTCTGCCAGATACCGGCATCGCGATCGTGAATGGCGGGCAGCCAGTCCCAGCCAATGGTAGAAAAAAACGTTGGTCCGTCGATTGCCGATTCGCCGCCATTGGGCCCAATGCCCGCGCGCAGAGTGTGTTCGTGCGAAACGCCGGGGTGCGGCTGCGGCGCTACCAGGACCGCCAGCACGGCTGGCTTGCCCGGCGTCACATGGCTGCTAATGTCGAAGACGCCGCGCAGAAACGCTCCCCGCGTCGTGCCCAGTTCCACGCCGTTGATCCACACGCTCGACGCGTAGTTGATGCCTTCAAAGTTCAGCCAGATGCGCTGCCCGGCATAGGAAGCCGGGACCTTGACCGTAGTGCGGAACCACCACGACGTGCGGGCCAGGCTCTCGGGAATGCTCTCCGGCCGGTTGTTCTCCCCGTACAGGGGCTCGGCGTAAATATGGTTGTTCACCAGCGTGGTCAGCACCGTCCCCGGAACCGTAGCCGGGTACCAGTCCTTGCTGTCGAACTCTGCGACGGAAACGTCCCCACCGCGTTGCGGCACCTTGGCCACATCCTGCATCTGCCAGCCGGAGGCAATTGTGAGCGGTACTGGAACGGCGGTCTGGGCAGACCCTGCGGTTCGAACCAGCAGCGAGGACAACGTGACCAAGGCAAGCAGGACGGGACGTCGATTTCGTATGGGCAAGGGATTCAAACCTCTGAGATGTTTCGGGGGGGATTATCGTTCGGCTGGATGCTCGCGCGAGCACCTGCCGGACACACGGATTATACCGGCCCAGCCGAGCGGCATCGCCTTCCGGCCCCCTTGCATCCCATAATGCAGGTATGGAATTCTCTCGCTCCTCTGGAGTCCTTCTTCATGTGAGTTCGCTGCCTTCTCATGGGGGCATCGGAGATCTGGGCCCGGCAGCCCACGAGTTTGTTGCCTTTCTCGCCGCGGCCAAACAGCATGTGTGGCAGGTGCTGCCCTTGTGTCCAACCGGCTATGGCAACTCGCCGTATGCCGGTTCGTCCGCATTCGCCGGCAATCCGCTTCTGATCAGCCTTGAGTTTCTCTCCGACTGGGGATGGATTGATGGCGAGCGCATTCGCGGCTTGGCCGGCAGCGATGGCCACGTCAATTTTGACCAAGTCGAATCGCAAAAACTGCCCCTGCTCGAAGAAGCCGCGGAAAATTTTCTCGAGCGCGGATTGCACGACGCGCTTCTGGCGGCGCAGTGGGCGGAATTCGAACAATTCTGCCGTGCCGAGGCTGCCTGGCTCATTGACTACGCTTATTCCGCTGTGCTGCGCCGCGAATACAACACCGGCGCCTGGACCGCATGGCCCGAACCAGTCCGCAAGCGTCAGCCGGAAGCGCTGGCGCAGATTGCCCAGGAACATGGCCGCGCCCTGGCTCGGGAGCAGGTGCTGCAATTCGCCTTCGACAAACAGTGGAAGAACCTGCGCATCGCAGCCGCTGCGCATGGCATTCGCATCCTGGGCGACGTAGCCATTTTCGTGAACATGGATTCGTCCGACGTATGGGTGCATCCGGATTTGTTCGAGCTCGACGAAGAGCTGAAACCGATCCGCATTGCCGGCGTACCGCCCGATTACTTCTCGCCCACCGGCCAGCGTTGGGGCAATCCGCTCTATCGCTGGGACGTGCTCGAAGAGAATGGCTTTGACTGGTGGGTCGCCCGCATCCGCCGCGCCTGCGCGCTCTATGACATTGTGCGCCTCGACCATTTCCGCGGGTTTGAAGCTTACTGGGCCATCCCTGCGGATGAGGCAACGGCCGTGAATGGCGCGTGGATCAAAGCACCCGGCCTCAAGCTTTTCAAGGCGCTTGAATCCGCGCTGAGACCTCTACCGCTCGTGGCTGAAGACCTGGGCCTCATCACGCCGGAAGTGGACGCACTGCGCTTGGAGATGCGCATGCCCGGCATGAAAGTGATCCAGTTCGGATTCAGCGACAAGGGCGCGCATATGCACCTGCCCCATCGCTACACGCCGGATACGGTGGCCTACACCGGCACCCATGACAACGACACCACGCAAGGTTGGTGGAACTCCGCCAACCGGGACACGCGTAGCGCCGTCGAGGCATTGGTCGGCTCCATCCCGGCCGATTCGCTCCCAGTCGCCGCTCAACTCACCCGCGAGCCAGTCTCCCGCCCCGTCTGGCCGCTCATTCGCGCCGTAGAAGCCAGCGTCGCTGCCCTCGCCATCATCCCCGCCTCCGACCTGCTCGAGCTCGACTCAACCGCCCGCATGAATACGCCCTCCGTCGGAGCAGGGAACTGGGCCTGGCGCATCCCGCAAGGAGCCTTGACTCCCCAAATCGCCGCCCGGCTCGCGGGCATCGTCGAAGTCACCGACCGCGAAAACGACCCCCTCGTTACCCCCAACTCCACGCAATGATCGCGCACAAATCCCGTCCATCAGCGTCGCGAACATGAGTGAGGGCTCCTTGCTTCCAGATACCAGTGCGCACTAAACTGAGTCGGCCAGACTGAGAGCGGCGCACGCCGACCGACAATCAAAAAAAAGTGCCTGCCCTGGCTCCAGGTTGGATTCCTCATGAGGCATCACCCGCGAACCATCGTTCTCGCCCCGGCCGTGTGTTTTGCCATCTGCCTTGCGCTACCCGCGCTGCTTCCCCCGTCAACGCAACTCGGTGCCCAAAGCACAAAAGCCCAAACCGAACCAGCCCAGCCCGAGAAAAGGTCAGCAGCCAGCCCCATCTTTCGCAACACCGATCCTTCCGTGCCCTATGTCGGCTCCAAAACCTGCGCCCAGTCCGGTTGCCACGCCGACATTGATGTCAACTACCAGCCCAGTCCGCACGGCCAATCGATGACTTTGGCCAACATTCCAAGCGACCTGGCCCGCATACCCGCCCCGGTCACCGTCTTCAACCGCAAAAACAATCACTACTACACCGTCTACCAGCAGAACGGCGAGCTTTACCAGAGCGCCTACGAACTCGATAAACAGGGCCGCAAAATCTATGACATCGCCCACAAAATCGACTACGTAATGGGTGGCGATATTGTCGGTTACATCTATTTGTTTCAGCTGGGCCCATGGATGCTTCAGGCGCCCCTCAGCTACTATCAGCGATCGCAGACCTGGGAGCTCTCGCCGGGCTATGTTGAAGACGATATCGGCTTCACGCGCATGGCCACCACAGGCTGCGTGATGTGTCACAATGGCCAACCGGATCCGATCCCCAAGCGGGACGGCAGCTACAAGCAGCCGCCATTTCGCTTTGGC
>DATDLS010000593.1:0-9710 GCA_036519195.1 Occallatibacter sp.
GGTGGTGGGGCTTGCCTCGTTGCTACTGCGGTTGTCGAACTCCAGGCCCCAAAGCCCGGAGATGACGATGGGAGTACCGTCAGCATTGAGCAGATTGCCCAGGAATTGTCCAGTGGTTGGGTTGAATGCAGAGATTGTGCCGGCAAAGCGGCTGCCGATCAGCAGGGCGTGGCTGAAGAATCCAAAGTCCTGCGGGGCCAGAGCGACACCCCAGGGCGCACTCAGATTTCCGGGGACATTCTGCAGGCGCTGCACGAGTTGGCCTTCGGCGGTGAACACGTCAACGAATCCGCATTCTTCGCCACAGTCATCATCGGCGCCTGTTTTCTCCGAATTCTGCTTGGCATAGGTCACGACGACGTTCGCACCCACCGCCTGGACGTTGTACGGGGCAAATCCGAATGGTACTCGAAAGTCACGGAAAGCATCCGCGAAGGTCTTGACTTGCTTGAAATTTGTGTCGAAGACCTCCACTTGGTTCTGGGAGAAATCGGCGGCGAGCAGGAAGTGCTTTTCGCCTTGTGCGACCCAGGTGAGCCCGGTGAAGACCGCTCCCTTTTCCGTGACCTCAGTGACTGCCATTTGCAGGGGAGTGGTAGCCGGATTCCATGCCGCGATCGTGCCATTGGTGGTGGCGAAGATGAATTCTGCGGGTGACGCCGCCTTGCCCGGCACATTTTTGATCATGAAATCGGTGGTTCCGTTGAAGATGATCCCGGTCGGTGAAGAAGCACCCTTGGCGTTGGCCACGTTGGGAACCACGACTGGCGATGGGGGAGCCACGATGGTTCCTGTGCCGGAATATAGGGTCGAGGTGCCGGTGCCAGCATTGTTGACCCACCACGGGCTGGACGCACTGCGGGCAAGTCCCCAGGCATTTTTGAGGTTCGGATCCTGGACCGCCACTGGCGCGCCATTGAACGAGGCAAGATCGGAGACCAGGTTGGTCTGTGTATAGTGTTGAGCGAGCGCGAGAGAAGGGAGCAGCGCCAGAACAAGTCCGGTGCTGATTCTCACTGATTCCGATATGATTCTCATGACTCTTTGCTCCGTAACTCTGGTACGTTATTGGGCCGGGGGCGCCTTCCCGTACATTCGCGGTAGAAGGTCTATGGGCGCAGCAACCACGCGGCGGTCCTCTGGCTACGCAACCGGAATCCTACCTGCCGAACGCTGGCGAAGTTGTCAAAATTTTGTAACGGAATTGTCTTCGAATATCCTGAATTTCCTTGCCGGATTTTAACGCGGATGACGATGGGTGTTCTGGTATAGAAGTTCTGGAAGGGCTGCGTACTCTGCACGGGCCCGGAGTGCGGTGGACATGGCCCTATCTGCCGAGGCAAATAGAGCCCTTCTGCGCAGCTTTCTCAGGGTGCCGTAGGGCTTACTCAGTCACGACACCCTCCGCCTTCTGTCTGGCAAGCTCGATCTTTGCAGCCTCGATCCGGATCAGTTTCGCGCCTCGTTTCAGCTCAGCGATTTTTGGCTCAGTTCTCTGAGCAATTGCCGGGTGGGGTGGCAGTCAATGGCAGGGGCTTGGTCCGTTCGTTCGATCGCGCCAGCGGCGGGTCTAGGCCCACACACGATCGCCGCTCAGGGGCTCTGAGCGGCGAATGGCGCTGGCCGAGACCGCCCCGACGCCAAGTCGAATGAGATCACCGCGATTCCGAAATTGCTGGTGAATCTCTGATTTGAGAGCAAGCCGGAGCTGTTCGATTTTGGTCAGCAGATTAGAACGGAACTCGGAGTCGGGACTTCACTGCTGACCCGTGACCAAGCCAGCCCGAACTCGGTTGACATGTATAGGGTGCCAGCTTTGTCAACCACCACAATCGTTGAGCCGTTTGTGGCCATGCAACCTGTGTCGGCGATCCCGTTGATCCACTCTGGCAGGCCATCTTCGACGGCCACGATGTCTCCCTCGGGCCTGATCGGCCGACGATAAATTCTTCCCCGGGTCGCAAAGTGATCTGTCGATGCTGAGACAAAAATGTTATCGCCCGACAACGCTACCGCAGAGCAGTATGCGGCGTGTAGGCCGTCGCGTTCGATGGACCACGTTGCTCCCGCGTCGCGACTAATGCCAAGGCCGATAGCGGAGGCCGCGACGACGATGTCCGGGTCTGCCTGGTGCGCGCACACCTGATGAACATCGCTGTTGATGTCGATGGTGGGCTGCCAGGTTTTCCCGCCATCCATTGAACGCGGAATACCTCCCACGTGAACGTTGGCGAACAGTATGCTCCCGTTCGAGTTGGCGGCAACCGAGCGAATGCCAAGCGGTGGCCCGAGACGCTGCCCATTCACAATTGCCGAACCAGCAAACCAAGCGTCGCGCCCCGCGATGTTGTCGAAACCATCGATAGGATCGAGCGCACCGCCTCCATGGCTAAGCCGCAGCATGCGTGCATCATCCGTTCCTACGAAGATGGCGTCTTGGGCAGCCATACAGCAGGAAAGCTCAAACTTGCTGGTAGCCACAGTTGTCCATTCGCCGCCTGGTGCGCGCCTCTGCAGCGAATGTCGGCCCACGATGGCGAGCGCACCGCCGCGTCCATCCGGAGCGAGCCCTCTGACAGGCTGGCCCGCAATCTCTTGCGTGCCCCCATCGTCGGTAACTGCGAACAACCCATCGCCCCAAGTCGCCACCAGTATCGTCGGTCTTGTCACGGATCACCTTCCTCCCCCCGTTGTCGCCGGCTATTACGGCTGTTGAACGAAGACATGCGTTGGTTTGGAGCGAGCCACTTTGATTCGGCCAATGCCCGCTCTCAAGCAATCAATCTCCCGCAAAAGTCAGCAAAGCCGAACTGATCCGAAGCCCGATCACTCAATCCTCAATTCGCGATGGTGCCCGGACCACTGGCTAAACCTTCCCGTGCGCGCTTCGCGAAAGGCCATGCTGAGCATACACAGGTTAGTCCTTTTCGAGAGGTAGCCCGCATCAGAAATCGATGCGTTAGTTTAGAGAGATGCGGGTTCTGATGATTGGCGGCACCGGCGCCCTCGGGCCGCATGTAGCCAGAGCACTTCACGAGCGAGGCCACGATGTGACTCTGTTCCATCGCGGCCAGCACGAGTCAGCCCTGCTGTCTGGGATCCGACACTTCAGAAGTCCGGAAGCCGCTCTGCCGGTTTTGAACTTCCCTGCTGAGCTACTGCGCGTTGAATTTGAAATCGTCATTCATATGATCCCGATGGGAGAGGCTGATGCCCGAACCGCAGCGCACACGTTTTCCGGCCGCGCTCAACGTTTGGTAGCTTTGAGCAGCGGCGATGTCTACCTGGCATACGGACGCTTCACTGGGCTTGAGCCTGGGCCGGTGGAAACGGGCTTGCTGAGCGAAGATTCCCCGCTTCGGAAAACCTTATATCCGTACCGTGCACAGGCGAAATCGATCGATGACTTGAAGTACCTCTATGAGAAGATTCTTGTCGAGCGCGAGATATTGGGTCAAGCTCTGCTGCCGGCAACCATTCTTCGCCTGCCCAAGGTGTATGGCCCAGAAGGCAATCGGAATCTTGCGACGGTCTATGGATACCGCGATCGGCCAGAATGGCGATGGACCCATGGATATGTGGAGAATGTTGCCGCCGCCATTGTGTTGGCGAGTGTTCATCCTTTGGCTGCCAACCAAGTTTACAACGTTGGCGAGGCGTACACGCCAACCATCTCCGAGCGTCTTCAAACTCTGCCTTTGTCAACGGTTCCCCGAATTGAGGCCGAGGGGCATGATTTCCATAATGACATCGCATATGACACCTCACGAATTCGAAAAGAGCTAGGCTATACGGAACCCGTGTCCTACGAGGAAGGTCTGAGGCGAACGCTGCAATCAGGGTGAACTTATCCCGACCGCTGGAAGACACTATACCCGCGCGCGTGGTTCATGCATGAAGGTTGGACTGCCTGTGCGGGAAGGCTCCTCCCAACTGCGGACGAGTAACCTGCGCCTGGCCAAGAATGCGAGCGATTGTCGAATTAATCGAACAGCGAGGGCTCAAGCGGCCTAGCTTGGCGCGGCCTGAAATGGGCCGGAAAGCGCCTTCCTGGCCCATTTCAGTCACATCTCTGTGGTGCGGGCGGAGGGAATTGAACCCTCACGGCCTTGCGGCCTGCGGATTTTCTTACCACTTCGGCTTTCGCCGCCCCGCCAGCGCGGGTTTGTGGTCTGGACTATCCCTTCACCATTCCTCACATGAGGTTTAGGTGCTGCCCGTCTAGTCTCTACACCTTCCCGGAAGTGCTTCCAGGCTTGGCTCGGGATTGCCATTTCAGGTTTCCCCGACTTTGAGCAGTTCTACGCCGTCGGTTTCCCGACGGGCACTCAAGTTTTCTTAAGTCCGCTGCGTCTGCCATTTCGCCACGCCCGCGGGAAATTGGCTACAGCCTCATCATAATGCAAGCAGCGAAGCGTCCCGGCTCTATTTGCCATCGCTGGTTCAGTCCCAACAGAGGAGCAGGTTCGCGCCCTTGGGCGTGCAGCCGGCCCGATTGCCGGCGGTTGCGCCGCCTGAGCAACCAAGCACAGTGGCGGCCCCGGCATCCGGATTACTTTCACGGGCGTCGAATTCAAGATCGGATCAAGCTGGATCCCTCCCCAAAAAGCTCGGCGATTGCAATCCCCATTGAACCAACTTCCCCGGGAGATCGCGCAAGACCAGCTCGGGTTTCAAGGCGCAGATTTGATAGGGGTTGGGCGCGCTACTGATTCGCGTCTCGTAATCGAAGGCGATCCGCGCATCAGGGCTCTCGAGCCGCTTGACCGCGACACGGTCGACGCGGTGATCTGGAGGCTGAGCAAGACGAAGGCTCTGCTTCTGGATCGTCCCTCTTCGTTGCGGCGAACAGGGCATCGCGCTCGAACAAGGCTGGTTGCTTGTGGAGCCAGAGCAACGCTTCGGCTATCGACTAAGAGGAGTTGGCGCGTTGCTCTGATCGCAGCACCAGCTGGGTGTCGCGCTGGGGACTGGCTGAACAGCTTAGGGGGAGCCGGCAGCCACCCAAGATGTACTTTTGGTCGATGCGGCCATCTGATTTTCTCCCTTCGAAAAGTTCAATGCTTCTTGAAGTATTGAACTTCGCGCTCGTGTTGTTTGGCCTGCTCCAGAGTCGAAAATGTGCCGAGATTGCGACGTTTTCCGGTTGAATCATCCTTCTTTCGTGAGTACAGTCGGTATTGACCCGCTTTCAATTTCCGAATCATACGACTCCTTTCACCTCATCCGAGCCGACCAGTCAGTTTTCGATTGGCTTCCATGTGCAACTTGCCTTAGGATCCGCACACAGATCGAAATGGTTGCACTTGTTCGCGGGCTCGATGGATTCGATCTCTATAAGCAACTCGCCAACCCCATCTCAGAATCTGAGTCAGCAAAGGAGTCTACTGTGGCTCGTCCTTTCTGGTCCGGTCAGCTTCGAATCTCACTTGTATCCTTCGGAGTCAATCTGATTCCGGCTACTGAGGCCAAAGGCGAGATCCGATTTCATCAGCTTGATCGGCGGACGGGAGAGCGTGTCCGGCACCAGAAGGTATCCTCCGCGGACGAAGAGCCTGTCGAAAAAGGCGACATAGTCAAGGGCTACGAATACAGCAAGGGGGAATTTATCCAGTTGGAACCGGCCGAAATCGAGCAGTTGAGGATTGCTTCGAGTCACCTGATTGAGCTCGAGCAATTCGTCAATGCGGACGAGATAGGTCCGGAATTCTACGAAAAGCCTTATTTCGTATTGCCTGAAAATTCGGCTCAAGCAGAGGCATTCGCCGTGGTGCGCAAGGCGCTTGAGGAGAAAAAGCGGATAGGACTTGGGAAAGTCGCACTGGGCGGGAGGGAGCGTCTTGTCGCGGTGACTGCTCCGAAAGACCCAAAGTTGCGCGGAATGATGGCCTATACGCTGCGATTTTCGGCCGAATTGCGCAACGCGGCTCAGTACTTCGAAGACATCAAGGAGCACAAGATCGACCACGACCAACTCGCCTTAGCCAAGCAGCTCATCGAAAGAAAATCCACCCCGTTTGAGCCGGACAAGTTCACTGACAACTACGAAGCGGCACTGCGCGAGCTGATCGATGCCAAGCTTAAGCATGTGGCCCTGCCAAAGCAGCAGGACCGCGAAGTGCGTGGAAAGGTGATCAATCTGATGGGTGCGTGGAAAGGTGATCAATCTGATGGATGCGCTTCGGCGCAGCGTAGGCGAGCAAACTGGCAAGAAAAAGCCTGTGGTCCGCGCTGACGGCACAACCGGGAGAGGTCGAGCCGGCAAGCAGGGACTCGGATTAGTGCGCTCCAACTCGCGCGGAGCCGAAAAGCGCCCGAAGTCGGCCTGAGTTCGAGATTATGGTCAATCAAAAGACACGCGCCTCCGAGCCTGCTCACCGCACTGCGAAGCGGCAACTGGCAAAGTACCGCGCCAAGCGCGATTTCAAGCTCACTCCGGAGCCAAGCGGAGACGCGACGAAAGGCGGGCGCCCGAGCAAGCGGCACAAACTCGGGTTTGTGATTCAAAAACACGCGGCCAGCCGCCTGCACTACGACTTCCGATTGGAGTGGAATGGAGTTCTCAAGAGCTGGGCCGTCGCCAAGGGTCCGAGCTACTATCCAGGCGATAAGAGGCTGGCGATCGAGGTCGAGGATCACCCGCTCGAATATGGTGGTTTCGAGGGAATCATCCCTAAGGGACAATATGGAGGCGGCACGGTCATGCTGTGGGACCGTGGAACCTGGGAACCTGTCGGGGACGCTGCGGAGGGCTTTCGCAAGGGAAACCTCAAGTTCGTGCTCGAGGGCGAGAAATTGCGCGGTCACTGGGTTCTCGTTCGTATGGCAGGAAAGTTTGCCGGTCAATCGAAGCCTAGCTGGCTGCTGATTAAGGAGCACGATGGAGATGAACGGGAGGCAGACGAGATCTCCATCACCGACGAAGCACCCAACAGCGTTCTGAGTCGACGTGACATCAATGCCATCGCCAAGGCACAGGATGCGGTTTGGAATTCGAGAGACGGTCCATCCGACAACCGCCGCTCTTCGATGCGCCTAAAGGCCTATTCAGCCAACAAGCTAGCCGCACCTCCCCAAGCCAGTTCCCTTCCGAAGCTGACCTCCCGGGTAGCACATTTGCCTAAGGAGGCGCTGCCGTCCTTCATCAGGCCCCAACTGGCCTCGATCGCCAAATCGCCGCCAAATGGCGAAGAATGGGTGCATGAGTTGAAGCTCGATGGCTACCGTATTCAGGCCCGGGTCGAACCGGGAGCGCGAACGCCGGTCCAACTTCTCACCCGCACGGCTTTGGACTGGACGCATCGATTGCGGCCGGTTGCCGAAGCAATAGGCGCCCTGCCGTTTCGCAGCGCTCTGTTCGATGGCGAGGTTGTGGTGCTGGCCGCAGATGGCACAACGAGCTTCGCTGATCTGCAAGCCGCATTTCAAGAGGGCGCCCGTTTTTCACTCACATATTTCATCTTCGATCTACTCCACCTGGATGGCCGCAGCCTGCGCAATCTTGCGTTGCTCGAGAGAAAGCAAATCCTGACCGGGATACTCGCCGGTATGCCTCGAGAGGGCTCGATCCGCCTCTGCGAGCACATCGCCGGCGACGGACAAACTGTGTTTGACAACGCCTGCAGGCTGGGCACTGAAGGCATCATCTCCAAGCGAGCGGAGGGCAGGTATGTCTCAGGACGCAGCAGTGGCTGGCTGAAACTGAAGTGTTATCGGGAGCAGGAGTTTGTGATCGGCGGATTCACCCTCCCATCCAACGGCATTCACGGCATAGGCGCACTGCTGCTGGGTTACTACCAGGAAGGGAGACTCCTCTACGCAGGCCGCACGGGGACAGGATTCAACCAAAAGACGCATCGCATGATGCGCGACCGGCTTGAGGCCATCGGCGGGGAGCGATCACCGTTCGCGACTGTCCCGGTTGAACTGAGTCGTGGCGTGCATTGGGTCAGACCCCAACTTGTAGCCCAGGTCGCATTCGCCAACTGGACCACGGACAATCTCGTGCGTCAGGCCGCCTTCAAGGGCTTGCGCGAGGACAAACCTCCAAAATCGGTACATCGAGAAGAGGAGAAGCGGATGGCGCAGAAACAAGAGGCGACAAAATCGAGAAGCAAACCGGTTCAATCGAAAGCAGCCCATGGCCCGCAAACATCCCTAGACGCAAAATCATCAGGCCCATTACCAATTCGGCTCACGCACCCCGACAAGGTGCTCGACACCGACTCAGGCCTTACCAAGGACGGGCTCGCGCACTACTATGCCGCCGTTGCCTCGCACATGTTGCCCCATGTTGGGGGTCGCCCCCTATCGCTGGTTCGCTGCATGAATGGAAACGACCAACCGTGCTTCTTTCAGAAACATGCGAACGAGACGATGCCGCCCAACATTGAAAGCACCGACATCGTCGACAAGAAAACAGGCAAGCCGGAATCCTATATCACGCTGTCGACTCCCGAAGCGGTGGTCGAACTTGCCCAGCTGAACGTGCTGGAGGTCCATTCCTGGGGATCAAAGAACGACTCGATTGAAAAGCCTGATCGAATTGTCATCGACCTCGATCCCGACGTGGTGATCAGTTGGAAAACGCTCGCCTCGGCCGCAATCGAAGTCCGCAAACGCATGAAGTCCGCAGGCCTTGAGTCCTTCCTAATGACAACCGGCGGAAAAGGTCTGCACATCGTAGCTCCGATTCGGCCTGAGCACGACTGGGCCACCGTGAAGGATTTCGCTCATCGCATGGTGCTTGCCATGGAGGCGGACAACCCATCGCTGTTTCTTACCCGCATGACGAAAGCCGCGCGCAAGGGCAAGATCTACCTTGATTACCTGCGTAACGAACGAGGAGCTACCACAATTGCTCCCTTTTCTCCGCGTGCGCGGAACGGGACATCGGTCGCCCTGCCATTGAACTGGTCCGAATTGAAGTCAGGGCAACGGCCAGTGTTCCGCGTATCGGATTTCCCTGAATGGAAAAAACGACTTGGTCGCGATCCTTGGGAAGCAATGTCGAACACGGCTCCGCGCTTGAGAGTCTAGTCGCTCAAGAATGAGGACTCGATCTCCCCCGCCCGAGACCGGCCGGCTGCAAACCGGGACTACTGGCAAGCCCGGAAGTTGATGTTCTCTCCGTCCAGCCGGTACTCGGCCGAGCACACATCGCCGCCGCAGATCATCGTCTCACCGCCGCAAAGCTGGCGGCGCGTGATCAGCCCCATCGTTCCGCAGCGCGGGCACGACATCACCGCCACAAAGGGGTTATCCGCATGCCCCAGCTTGCCCTGATTCTCCAAGACAAAAACCGTTCCCGGGTCCATTCTCTCGGGAATCCACTCTTCCAGAAACTGCAAGTCGGCTGACATCGTGCCCTCCATTGGGTTGATGTAACCGAGCGACCGTTCAGCAAATTCCGGCCGGCTCCGTTTGTGCAACAACAGCAGGCTGCGAATGGCATTCCGGAGGCCGGGGGACCGCCGGACAACTCAGTGATACCGGTCGCACGCGACCAAGTCAACCGGAATCGGTGCAGGGGAGTATCGAGTAGGATTCCCCATGGTTAACTGGATGCTCCCTACAATCAAGGGGATGCTCGCATCCATCATCGCGATGCGGTGGTTGGAGTCTTGGCATGGGTGCCGGCGTAGTCATCGATGGCGCGATAGGTTTCTTCGTTGCGCAGAATGGCTTCGACGTATTCACGTGTTTGCGTG